>CBDUOF010000437.1:0-4884 GCA_965368765.1 uncultured Anaerolineae bacterium
AGCAGCGTTGGTTTGGGTTCGCAGGTCTGAAGGAGTTGCCAAATGTAGTTGTAAACGGCCGTTCCCACACCAGTCCGCTCAAAGTCGGGCGCGACCACAATCGTGAAGCGGTATAAACCTGGATTGGTGCTATCGGGTGGGTTGCTGAGGCTGGCGAAGGCGATGAGAAGGCCGTCTTGCTCCACGACCAGCCGCTGATAAAAGTGTTCCGGCTTGCGCGTGGCGTCGGCATGCTTGAAATCAGCAACCGAATCGGCATTTTCAGGATAGACGGCTTTTTCTACCTGGTAAATGGCGTTGTACTCAGCCTCGGTTGGCTGAAAGAGGCGAATCTTAAACATGAACTACTCCAATTTGTTTTTTTCTGTGGCCAGAATGGAAAAGAACCAATCGTCGATGAAACGGCCGTTGTCATGAAATCGGGCCCGCAAAAACGCTTCTTCTGTAAAGCCGACCTTGCGCAGCAGGTTGGCGGACGCCAAATTTTGCGGGTCTACAACGGCCTCGATGCGGTGTAAACCCATTTCCGCCAGACCAAAGCGCACGACCGCCCGAACCGTCTCAAACATAATGCCTTGCCGCCAATGGTCTGGGCCAAGTTCGTATCCAATTTCTGCACGATAATGGGCGGCGGTGATGTCGTGGTAGCCGCAGGTGCCCACTAGTTGATTGTCGTCGCGGCGCGTGATGGCCCAGCGCAGGGCACGTTTTTGGCGAAATGCTTTGGCGTAGCGGCTGATGAGATGATCCGCTTCGGCCACGCTTTTGTAGACTGGCATGCCGTGTCCGGCCATCACTTTTGGATCGCTGTAGACGGAAAACAGCGCTTTGGCATCAGCAGAAACTAATTCCCGCAGCCGAAGCCGCTCCGTCTCCAGCACAGGAAATTTTTTGAAGCTGTTGGTCAAATCAAGCATAAGAAAAGCTCACAATTGCAGGTCGTGCTTATGAATATTATCTACGCAGGCTTCCAGCCGCTGCCGATGGGCAAAACGTCGCGGGCTCGGCCGATGTGTACCATGAACCAATCTGGTTCATTGGGGTAGCGCAGGCCGCCGAGCAGCCATTGCAGTTCAAGCGTGCCTGCCCAAAAGCGGGCGCGCTCGATGTGCTGGGCAATGTTTGGATAATAAGGCGTCATCTGGTGTAAAAAGCTTTCGCCGTATTGATCGATCAGGCAAGCAAAGTCAGCGGCTGGGTCGCCAATGCCGGCCGTGCCAAAGTCGATAATGCCGTTCAGCTGCCGGGTTTCAGGATTGTAGAGTAGATGATAACTGCCTAAATCGCCATTCATGAACACCGGATTGTGGTCCATAAATTCTGGATGTTTCAGTACGGGAGCGAAATGCTGTTCTACCCAATCGCGGGCGAACCGCATGAGGTGTGGAAAGATCAGTTCCCTAACATCATCGTACAGCTTTTGCCACTTTGCTGAGTCACGATTGGTTACAGACGGCCGTATGCCGGCGTTCTCAACATCTTTCAGGGGAATGGAATGCAGCTGATGCAGAAAGTTGCCCAACTGCGCCGCCACGGCTTGTTGGTCAGCCAGCGGCAGGCGCAGCAAGATTTGACGGGTCAATGCTTCACCCGGAATCCATTGATAGCTAACGAAGGGTGCGCCGAGCAATTCCCCATCGTACACTGACCAGTGGGGCAATGGCATGGTTACATATTGTTGAGCGAGGGCCAAACAGTTGGCCTCATGCCACAAATGTTCAACGGCCCAGTCATGTTTAGGGAAGCGAAAAACGCGACGTCCGTTGACAATCAGCACGTCATTCACCAGACCTTCGCTGTTCATTTCAACCGTTTCCACGGTTAACTCTGGCTCAGATAGCGCAATTTGCTGCAAATAAATCGCCTGATCATGCTCAAACTTCATTCGCACTGACCTTTGTAAAATCATAATCGATATACGGCCGTTCTGCTAAAATAGTTTCCCGTCGCCCCCGCATAAACCTAGCTGCCCAACTATCATTGTCCAGGTCCGGGATGTCGCGCAAAATAATGCCATACAGGTCTAGTTCGCGTAGCTTCATGAAAGAGGGGATTTCTTTCAGCCAGGCAGGATCAAGCTGGTTTTCTTCACTATAGCCTTGCCAGAACAGCGGCCAAAACTGGTGGCAGAATGCCACAGGGGATTCGTGGTTGGTGATGGCGTAGAAGAGTACCATTGCAATATCGTAAATAAAGTGGCCATAGACGCAATCGTCAAAGTCGAACAGAGTGATACGGCCGTTTTCGTCCACAAATAGATTGCCAGTATGGGCATCCTGGTGAATGAGGCCAAACGCATTTGCAGGTGTGGGTAAGCTGCGCAGGTAGGCTAGGTTTTTGCTGACCAGCGCCATCGCCAAAGGGTCTCGCTCCGGCAGGGCGCTTGTGGTGTCTGTCATGCTGTCAGCGTCCCACAGCGGTCGTTTCCAGGCTGGGTTGGGCAGGGCGTACTGTTTGGTAAGCGCGTGCATTTTGCCGACGAGACGGCCGTAATTCAGCATAAAACGTTCTGTCCAGCCTTCCATTTTCCAGACAGAATCCCCTGCGGCCCAGCGAAAGGCCGTTGCCAAAAAATGTTCTCCCTGCCCATCTGGAATTAGCTCTACCAAATTACCGCCAGCAGAGTTGATGGCTTTGGCCACGCTTGCACCACCCTGCGCCAAATGATTGATCCAATCCACTTCGCCGCGAATAAGATCGGGGCTGCGACGCAGACTGTGCCCCAGGCGTAAAACGAATCTTTCACCAGCTTGTTCAAAACCATAAATGAAGCTCTCAAAGCCGCCAAGCTCTTCAAGTTTGTCTGAGGCAATCACGTACCGTTGCCGGGCTTCAGCAAGGATTTTCTCATTAAAGCGGCTACGTATTTTTTCTTCCATAATATTAACTCCAACTGTTGTTCAAAGAATAGGCAAGAATCAAAGATTACGCAGATTTAATAGAATTTTATCTGCCTAATCTGCGAAATCTGTTGATAAAATCTCATTGATTGTGGCATGTCCAGAGTAGAACAATTAGATGCCCTTAGCTTTTGAAAACGCCGCTATTTCTTGAATTTGGCCGCGATGCTCGGTTTCGTGCTGGGTGAGGTGGAACAACACCCATTCTGGGGTGACATGATATTGAGGCAGTTGGCGGGCGCAGCGAAAATCGGCCAGAGTAAGCTGTGCGTAGGTTTTTAACAGAAGCTGACGGGCGGTGTCTAATCTTTGTACGTGGTCTGGAAGGGAAACGGCCGTAACCGGGAACAACTGCCCCTGTTTATTTCGCACCGGGTAAGGCAGCAATACCTCAACCGCAGGTGGAAAATCTTCCTCTAGCACCTCGCAATAAAGCCAATCCAGTTCAATGGCGGCAATGTGGTAAAGCAGCGTGCCAATGCTATTTCCGCCGGAATATGGTTCCCAATCCAGCAATGCCTCATCAAGCGTTGCAACTGTTTCTTTAAGACGCTTCCGCGCTGCCTCAAGCAGCCAAACCGCCCGACCAATTTCCGGATGAACGGCCGTTAGCGGCTCTACAATTTTTATCTCTATGGGATTTTCTGTCATTTAGCTTTCCTCAGTTTAGCAATAATGGCTGCCATTTTTCTGGAACGTTCATTTACTGCCCCATGCGCCAGCCGCCACCTACATAAATTAACTGACCCGTGAGCCATCGTGCCTGCTCTGAGGCCATGAAGAGAATGACATCAGCCACATCGTCCGGTTGACCAATGCGCCGCAGCGGGGTGTGATCGGCAATGCGGGCTTCAGCCTCTGGCTCAATATAACCCGTTTGAATGGGGCCAGGCGCAACGATGTTGACGGTAATGCCATATTTTCCTAGTTCAGATGCAGCGGAACGGCCGTAGGATTCAATCGCGTGTTTGCTGGCGGCATAATGGACATTGGCGTCATGGGCGTGGGCAGCATCCGTGCTGACGAGGACAATTCGGCCCCAGCTGGCCTGTCGTGCCAGATAACGCTGCACGAATTCGGCCATCATCAGAGCATAAGCACGAGCATTGATGGAAAGATGTCGATCTGCCTCTGCCGCGCTAATAAACCCTACGGGGAAGCCTTCGGTTGTCACCATGGCTGGATCAAACGTCTCCAAAACGCAATGGGTGTGGTTGCAAACCAGCACATCCACTGAGCCTAATGCAGCTTCGCAATGAGCAAACAATAAGGGAATGTTTTCGGCATTGGCTAGATTGGCTTCATGGGCAACGGCCGTGCCGCCCGCCGCCTCGATTTCGGCTACAACTGCTTCTCCGCTGCGGTGCTGATTAGCTGCATACAGTTCTGGACCACCATCGCCATGCTGCTGGGCTGTTGCCATTTCCGCAACAGAAAATTGGGTTTCACCACGAAAGTAGGTGATGAAAACCTTGCCTCCCTGTGCCGCAAATGCTTTGGCTGTCGCCGCACCTATGCCGTGATTGGCTCCGGTAATCAAGATGACTTTGTTGCTTAAATTTGACTCAATCATCTTTACGCCTTTAATGTTATGGGTAGCAAATCACAAAAAAGAATTTGAAATAAAAAGTGCGATTTCTTGTGGTTTGCTCAACCTCGTTGTTTGTGTTGATATTGTTGGTCAATTTTGAAAAATTGACCTACGGTGACGTGGGCCACAAATCATGCCATTCGGGTTTTTGCTGATAGGAGGCAAATTCGGACAGGCTTCGTAAAAGTTGCTTGTCCTTGAAACCCACCTTGATCGCTTCTTGTAAATATTCCAGCGCGACGGGTTCGCCTAGCTTTGCCATGGCCCTCGCTGCCAAAAAGTAGACGTAGGCAGGGGGCGATTCATCAACCTCGATGGCAATTTCCAGCATGTCGGCAGCTTCTTCATACATCTGGGCGTCAAAAAAGTAAAAGCGACCCAATTCAGCGTAGT
>CBDUOF010000438.1:0-4884 GCA_965368765.1 uncultured Anaerolineae bacterium
AGCGCGTGCTGGATACCCTTGCGGGCGTGAGTGACGCCCAGTTTCTGGGAGCCTCCCCTGTCTGGTGGGAGGGCGAAGAATACGCTCTGCAATACCGGCTTCACCGCTTCGATGCCCATCTACGTCAGCATCATATCCAAGTTGAGAAAACCCTGCACCTGCTGAACCACCCCGTCAGCGAAGTACACCGCTTGCTGCGGCTGGTGTACCGGGCATTGGCTGAGGTGGAAAATACAACATTGGGAACCCCGCAGTTGGGCAACACAGAACAGAAAGCCTTGGCCAAAACGATTTTGACGCGAACGGCCGTTATCCGGCAAGTTGTCGCAGATTGCCATCGGTTGGAAACGGCCGTTGCCGCCAATGATGTGCAAACCATTCAGCACATTACCGCCGATCAGCCAGCCTTGGCCAGTGCCCTGGGCCAAAATGGCCTTCGTTTGTTAATGAACGCAATCTACCAGCAGAAAACGGCCGTTGTCCATGCCCTGCGCGCTGCCAATACCGAGCCAGATGTCTTTACCGCCGCGGCTCTGGGGGATACAGCCCGCTTGCAAACCCTGGCAGAAGAATGGTCTGGCAGACTCAACACGGTTGCTAAAGATGGCTTTACGCCCCTTCAGTTGGCCTGCTACTTTAATCAGGAAACAACCGCACTATGGCTCATTGCGCAGGACGCAGACGTCAACGCGGTCGCCAAAAACGAGATGCAAATCACGCCGATTCATGCGGCTGCCACCCACGGCAATCTGGCAATCATGCGAGCGCTTCTGGAGAAAGGGGCCCAGGCAAACGCGAAACAGGCAGGTGGTTTTACGGCCGTTCATCAAGCCGCCCACCGGAATAATGTCCCGATGGCCAGGCTGTTGCTCCAGTTTGGAGCCGATCCGCACCAGCCAGACAGCAAAGGGCAATCTGCCCTTCAACTGGCCATTGCCGAAGATAATAATGAAGTGGCGGCACTTTTAAGTGGTTAGCTTAAAGGAACATTGAGGATGGAAGCAGAACTGAACACAATTTTCCGCTGGTGCAATGATGTGGTGCCGATGCGGCACTTTTATGGCGACTGTCTGGGTCTTAGGGAAACCTATTTTCGGAATGATGCGGAACACGGTTGGCTAACTTACCAAATTGGGCAGGTACAGCTCGTATTTACCCGCGCTCCTGGGCCATTGCCCACGCAAACCGACTTTGCTCAAAATCCTGGCTACGGTGGTGGGACAATTCAGGCAGAGTCCTGGGTGCTCAAAGTGGAAAGGCCGTCTTTCGACGCCATCGTCCAGCGGCTACAGGCCAGCAGCTACAACTGTTACACGCCCGAGCCAACGGTGCCTCGGGCCGGGGCGCTGCAGTTTCTAGCCCTCGATCCGATGGGCTTTACTGTAGAAGCCTATACAGAGTTCGAGACATAGAACAATCAGGCTCCGATTCTAGGCGACGGCCGTTTTATACCAGGGGCTGCCGATTTGCCGCAAAGAGTGTGAACTCTGCTTCATCTTCCGGCACAAACTCCGCTAGTTGATTGGCCAATATCACCACATCCACCCCATACAGATCGGCAAAGTGGGAAATTGTTTCATCGTTATAGCCAACGGCCGTATCAATCGACAAGGCTATCTCCCCATATTGTTGCGCATGGGCCCGAAACCCGCGCAGTGCCGAAAATAGCAATTCTCGATCGCATTCACCTTCACCACGAATCACCAACAGTACCAAATTCATTTTAATCTTTGCTGCAAAATCCAGCACAGAGGTCACCACCATATCTGTCAGATGGTCAAACTGAATAGGCAGCAATATGCGCTTTACAACTGGTGGATAGCTGCGGGGGCGCTGCCAGGACGAGGCGGTAACAGGCAAATAATGCCAGGCGGTTTCCGTTACTTTTGCTGTGGCCAAGGGTCTAATCATGAAGATACCTCCCAACTTAAAGATACAGGCAATCGGCTCAAGCTATACGATTTTCAGTTAACGATGTTGATGATGTTCGCTGCCGCTTCCAAAAACAAAGTATTCGGCTAAGAATGATGCTATTTTGAACGGATCCACTAGCTTCGTTGTGTCTTCCAAAGGCTACCCTGGCGGAAGGTTACCCTGGCGGGCAAGGGCTGAAGGTAAACATTCTTAAGAACTACCTTACAACAACATTTAGTCTAAACGATCCCGCTATCTGGCACAAGGGTCATAGGTATTGTGTACTACAGCTGCTTCCAACATCCAACAGAAGTCAAATAGTAAGAATTGTAAAGTAAGAGATGGAAACGGCCGTATCCCTCTCAAGCACCTTTCTAAGAGATGACGGTTCGTACAGAACCCGTTTTTTTAAGCAACTATTCGCCAACAATCACGATCTCTATCCTCTCCAGGCAGAAGATTAGCAATTTCGGTAAAAGATGGGCGCAGATCACGCTCACACCGTAAACTCAAGCAAATCACAGAAGGTTCTTTGAAAAACGAAGCGCGATTTCTCTGTGATTTACCCAGGTAAAAACCAATTTCCCAATCATTCTTATTCACAATTCTTTTTGGTTTTTACACAAGATCAATACGTGTGGAGGTACTTTATGAATCGAAAGCGAATGATGGGAATCCTGTTGGGCCTGGTGGGATTGTGTGGCATTGCAGCCGTGGTGATCTTCGTTGTCGTGCGGCAGCAAGTAAACGTTTCGGGCGCCGTCGGAAATGGGGCTGTTGCCAACGTTACCGTGCCAGATGGCTTTGCCGTGCAGCTTTTTGCTGAAGGGCTCAATGGGCCTCGTTTTATGGCCGTCGGCCCAAACGGTGTGCTGTACGTGGCAGATCGGGGCAATGATCGCATTGTCGCCCTGCCGGATGCCGATGGCAACGGAGAGGCAGACGAAGTCCGCATCTTTGCCGATGGCGTCAACGCGCCACACAGCCTGGTGTATCACCAGGGCAGTTGGTACGTCGGTGTGCCCGAAGGCGTCGTGCGCCTGACCGACCATGATGGCGACGGCACGGCCGATTCCCAAACAACGCTCATCGACAGCTTTGTGCCTACGGGGCGGCATAGCAGTCGCACCGTTGAATTCTTGCCAGACGGCCGTTTACTGCTCTCTGCTGGCTCCACCTGCAATGTCTGTGAAGAGGAGGACCCGAGACGGGCGGCAATCACCATTTATGACAGCCCTGTAGGACAAGATCGCCTGACTGGCGAGCGCCTCTTTGCCACCGGCCTGCGCAACGCTGTCGGCCTGGCAATCCATCCGCAAAGCGGCCAGCTGTGGGTGAGCAACAACGGCCGTGACGTCATGGGCGATGACATCCCTCCCGAAACCATCTACATTGTCGAAGAGGGCGGTGATTATGGCTGGCCCTTCTGCCACAGTGGCAATGTGGTAGACCCCGAGTTTGGCTTTGCGGGCGCCTGCGAATCAGTCGGGCAGCCAATTGTCTCTATGCAGGCGCACTCTGCACCGTTAGGAATAACGTTTTATACCGGCGATGCTTTTCCAGCCGACTTTCAGGGGGATTTATTTATCGCCTTTCACGGTTCGTGGAATCGCAGCGAGCCAACCGGGTACAAAGTGGTGCGTGTGCCGCTGGAGGGAAATACCCCGACTGGCCCGGTTGAAGATTTCGCCACCGGTTGGTTAAATCGTGATGGTTCGTCCGATGGCCGTCCTGTCGGCGTTACCGTAGGCGCAGATGGCGCACTCTACGTTAGCGACGATAAAGGCGGGTTCATTTACCGGATTTATGCGACACCATAAATAAGATGAAACGCTCTGTTACGTTCATTCGCTCTCTTCCCTGCTGGTGCGTTTCATGTCCTCTCCAGCTGATACTCGCTAACCTGTGATAGCTACTTTGCGACGCTTATGAGTTCACAACCACCTACCCGCCGCTCAGCACGCTTTTGGCTGCTGCTGGGCAGTATCCTGGCCCTGGCGCTGTGCCTGGGCGGGGCAATATACATCCTTATCAGCTACCCACTTTGGGGCAGCACGGCCGTTTCCAACCCGCCAATCAGTTGGCGCGGTTTGCCAACACCCATTGTCACCAGACCTGGCTGGCAAAGCTTTAGCAACGCTCAGAAAATCAATGACTTGGCTCAGCACGACGGTCTCATCTGGGCCGCCAGTGACGGCGGGCTGCTGGTTTGGCAAAGTGGTGAAGGCAGTCGCGGGAATGTGGCCAAGTTTACCGCCGAACACGGTCTGGCTGAGAATCTCACCACGAGCGTGGCAGTGGGCATTGATGGAACCATTTGGATTGGCACCGCCACGTCTGGAATCAGCCATTTTGATGGCACGCGTTGGCAAACGTTCACCAGCTCCGACGGACTGCCCGGCAATGAAGTACGCGATCTTGTTGTGGCTGCCGACGGCACGGTGTGGGCCGCTACCGCAAACGGCATCGCGCGATATGACGGACGCCGTTGGTTCAGCTACACGCGCAGCCGCACCTTGCTGCAATTGCCCAGTAACAATGTAACCAGTTTAACGCTCGCGGCCGACGGAACCACGCTCTTTGCGGGAACGGCTGAAGGCTTGGTGCAATTTAACGGCCGTTCCTGGGACAGTTTGGCACAGATGGGCAGCCAAGCGATCAACCATGTGCAGGACGTGACAGTGACGCCCGATGGCCAGCTTTGGGCCGCCACGCAGGGTGGTCTCGTTCAGTATGATGGCAGTCGGTGGCAACTGTTCACCACGGTTGACGGCCTGGCCAGCGATAACATTCACGGGGTCGTTGCCCTACCAGACGGCACGGTTTGGCTTAGCTACGGCCAGCAGGGGCTAGGCGTGACCCAGTTTGAAGCCAACAACAGCGTACCGCGCGCCACGGCCGTTACCACCAGTGCCAGCTTACCCGATGCGCAAATTTTCGCCATTCTGCCCAGCAGTCGCGACGTTTGGC
>CBDUOF010000439.1:0-4874 GCA_965368765.1 uncultured Anaerolineae bacterium
CGGCCAAAAATTAGCCATTCTTTCCATTGGTGCCTTTCTGCTCATTGGCCTTGCCCTACTCAGCTTTGTCAATGAAAAGAAAGCCCGTTCATTTAGTAAAAGAGATTAGAGATTAGAGATTGGCGGTCACCAGAATCTCCAATCTCTAATCTCCGATCTCCATTAAGGAGCAGTCATGATCTTCAAAAGTCCCTACCCCGATGTTGAAATTCCTGATGTATCGTTAACTGATTACGTTTTGAGCCGAACCCAACAGTTTGGTGATAAACCGGCGCTGATTGATGGGCCAAGCGGCCGTACCATCACCTATGCCCAATTGGGTGGCGCGATTCGACTCATTGCCTCTAGCCTGGCCAAGCGCGGCTTTGGCAAGGGGGATGTCTTTGCCATCTACAGCCCCAACATCCCTGAATATGCCATTGCTTTTCACGCAGTCTCGCTGCTGGGCGGCATCGTCACCACAGTGAATCCGCTGTACACGGCCGATGAGTTGGCTCACCAGCTCAAGGATGCTGGCGCCAAATATTTGTTGACCATCTCTCTCTTTTTAGAAAATGCGAAAACGGCCGCTTCCCAAACCAACATCGAAGAAATCTTCACCTTCGACCCCGTAGAGGGCGCAACTCCTTTTGCCACCTTACTACAAAGTGACGGCAGCTTGCCAGACATTCACATCAACCCCGCAGAAGATATTGTTGTACTGCCCTACTCCAGTGGCACAACTGGCTATCCCAAAGGCGTCATGCTCACCCATCGCAATATCGTCGCCAATCTGGCGCAGGCAGAAGGCATCACCGGGATCGACATTGCCAATGAATCAGACACGATCATGGGTATCCTGCCCTTTTTCCACATTTATGGCATGGTAGTCATTATGAACATGAGCCTGACGCGAGGCGCCACCATCGTCACCATGCCCCGCTTCGACATGGTGCAGTTCCTAGAGCTGGTGCAAAAGCACAAAGTCACCCGCGTCAATCTGGTTCCGCCAATTTTGGTCGGTCTGGCCAAGCACCCCATCGTCGATCAATACGATATGTCATCGCTCATTGAGCTATTCTCTGGCGCGGCACCACTGGGTCAAGCCTTGGCCGATGAAGTCATTGCTCGCCTGGGTTGCCGCGTGGTACAAGGCTACGGCCTCACCGAAACCAGCCCTGTCACCCATGTGTATAATCGCACCCTGACCAAGAAAGACAAACTTTCCTCTGTTGGCCCAGCTGTTCCCAATACCGAGGTCATGGTGGTGGATGTCGTGACCAGTAAACCGCTGGGGCGCAACGAAAATGGTGAAATCTGGATGCGTGGGCCACAGGTGATGAAGGGGTATCTGAACAACCCGGACGCCACAGCGGCAACCGTCGATGAGGATGGCTGGCTACACTCTGGCGACATTGGCTACATCGACGATGAAGGCTTTTTCTACATTGTGGACCGGCTCAAGGAGCTGATTAAATATAAAGGGTTCCAGGTTGCTCCTGCTGAACTGGAAGCGCTGCTGCTGTCACACCCCGCTGTTGCCGATGTGGCCGTCATCCCCAGCCCGGATGAAGAAGCGGGTGAAGTGCCCAAAGCCTTTGTGGTGCTCAAAGGGGAAGCCACGCCGGAGAGCATCATGGCCTGGGTAGCCGAACGCGTTTCGCCCCAGAAGAAGGTTCGCCGCATTGAGTTTGTAGACCAAGTGCCAAAATCGCTCTCCGGCAAGATTTTGCGCCGCGTGTTGGTGGAGCAAGAGCGAGCGAAGCTCGGTAATTAAGTAATTAGTAATTGGGTAATTTGTAAAAACCAAAAAGAATTTTGAATAAGAATAAGCACGAAATTGGTTTTTACCTGAGCAAATCACAGAGAAATTGCGCTTCGTTTTTGAAAGAACTTTCTGTGATTTGCTTAGACGCCAAAAATTACTCAATTACGGCAGAATGAGGAACCATCTATGAATACATTGCGTCAAACTGCACCTGCCTTTGTGGCCATGGCACACCAAATTGTGTGGGCCAGCGTCGCAACTGTGGCTGGAAACGGCCGTCCCCGTTCTCGCATCCTCCACCCTATTTGGCAGTGGGATGGTGAGCAGTTGGTCGGCTGGATTGCGACAAGCCCAACGGCCGTTAAACGCGCCCATCTCAAGCACAGCCCGTTTGCCTCTGTCAATTATTGGACACCCAATCACGATACCTGCGTGGCCGAATGTCGCGCCAGTTGGGCCTTCGATGACGAGACGCGCCAAATGGTGTGGGATTTATTCCTGAATGGGCCAGAGCCAGTGGGCTACGATCCCAAAATTGTCCCCGCCTGGACCAGCCCCACCGTAGACGCCTTCGCCGTCATCCGACTAGAACCATGGCGGCTGCGCGTCTTCCCCGGCACCGTCCTCATGGGGCAAGGGGGCGAGGTGCTGACCTGGCAGGCGTCACACCATTTCCAGCATGACCTATCCAGCGCTGGTTGAAATCTGTTTAAGTGGCATCAGCTCTGCCCTGGCCGCACAGCAGGGCGGAGCCGATCGCATTGAGCTATGCGAAAATTTGGCGCAGGGTGGCACAACCCCCAGCCTCGGCATGATGGCGCTGGTTCGAGAACAGCTCCAAATTGGGGTGCATGTAATGATTCGGCCTCGCGGGGGTGATTTTTGCTACACGGCGGCCGAGTTTGAGGTGATGAAGCGGGATGCCCTGGCGGCCAAAGAGGTGGGGGTGGATGGTCTTGTTTTTGGCATTTTGCTGCCAGACGGCACGGTGGATAAGCCACGCTGCCAGGAACTAATTGCGCTGATACGGCCGTTATCCGTCACCTTTCATCGCGCTTATGATATGACCCCGGACCCATTTACCGCCCTTGATGATCTGCTTGAGCTGGGCGTGGACCGCTTGTTAACATCAGGGCAGGCCCATACGGCCATTCAGGGCAGAGCCCTCATTCGCCAACTGCAAATTCGCGCAGAAAATCGTCTGGTTGTCATGGCCGGGAGTGGCATTTCAGCAAACAACGCAGCCGCCCTCATCGCGGAAACAGGCGTTCACGAGATTCACGCTGGGTCAAGCTGTACAGAGCACGTTGCCAGCCAAATGCAGTTTCAGGCACCACACCTTGCCTTGGGAAATGATACACATGGCTCTGAATTCACGATTCGGCAGGTCACCGCCCGGCGCGTTCGGGCGCTGGTTACTTCTGTTAAAACACCGTCTACGCTATTTTGATCTGCGGGGCAACGGCCGTTCCGCCACACCGACATAATCCACATCGACACTTTTTATGAACTGAAACGGTTTGCCCGTTGCCATTTCTTCCTGGGCATGGGCCAGCAAGCCGGCGGTGCGCCCCAGAATAAAGATCGCTTTGCCCAGGCGCCAATCCATCCCCATGTCTGAAATGAGCGCGGCCAGCGCCCCATCAATATTGAGCGGCAGTGACCGCCCAGTTTCTTGATGCAGCACCTTGACGACAGCCTGGGCAACGGCCGTAAAACGGCCGCTTATCCCCCATTCGTCAGCCAGCAGCAGCAGCCGCTGGGCGCGCGGGTCCGGGTCATGAAACCGATGGCCGAAGCCGGGCAGTCGCTGTTTATTAGCTCGTGCCTCAGCCACAATTTGCTGGGCCAATCGTTCAGCCGTCACATTTGGCTGGGCAGCAACGGCCGTTTGCAAAATACGGGCACACGCTTCGCCTGCCCCACCATGCTTCTCACCAATGGCGCTGACGCCAGCGGCAACGGCAGTTTGCAGCGGCACGCCACAGTTGGCCACGGCCCGCGTCGTGTGGGTGGAAGGCGAGTTAATGCCGTGAACGGCCGTTAACACCAACATCGCTTCCAATAAATCTCCTTCACGACCTGATGGCAATTCACCCATCAGCAGCAAGTAAACCGTATCACCAAAAGAGTAACGCCCACCCATTTCCACTAGATCATAGCCATGCACCAAAATCCGATCGGCGTGCAGCTCCGCAATTTTCGTCTGAACCGTCATTTGCCCTCCATTCTAAATCACGCCCTTTTCGCGCAGCGCCTTGATTTGCTCTGCCGATAAGCCAAACTGCTGCTCGTAAAACTCATCCGTATGGGCGTCAAGACGGCCGCCCGGCCAACGGATTTCGCCAGGGGTTGCACTTAAGCGAGGAACGACATTGTGCATGCGCACTGTGCCATCGCCATCGTCAACATCCACCATCAACTGGCGAGCCTGCCAATGGGGGTCGCGTTCAATATCGGCAATCGTTTGGACGTGGATGGCGGTGAGTTTGTTTTTGCGAATGATGGCTAGATTTTCGGCCAGGGTGCGGCTGCCGATGGCAGTTTGAACTGCCGTATCCAATTCAGCAGCGTGCTGGACCCGCGCCTCGTTTGTGGCAAAACGGGCATCTTCCAACAAATGACCCAACCCGTAGCTGGTCAGGAACAGCGTCGCCATCTTGGGGGTTGAGCCAGAAACGGCAATCCACTCCCCGTCGCTGGTCTGGTACGCGCCGCGCGGCCCAGAATTTTTGGAGCGGCTGCCCTGACGCAAGCGAACTTTGCCGGTGGCGGCGTATTCGGCAGGCAATGGCCCAAGCAGTGAAAACAGTGACTCAAACAGGGACACATCAATCATCTGCCCCTCGCCGTCGTGCATGTGGCGATGATACAAGGCAAACATGATGGCGTTGCAGGCGTACAGTCCCGACACCATGTCGCCGATCGGGAAACTGGGCAGCAGGGGCGGCCCGTCCTTTTCGCCTGTCATCGCCGCCATGCCGGTAGCGGCTTCAACAAGCGTGCCGAAGCCGGGGCGATTGCTGCCGGGCCCAGTCTGCCCCCAGCCAGAAATTTGCAGCCAAATTAGCTTGGGGTGCAGGGCGTGGAGCACATCCCAGCCTAAGCCAAACCGTTCCATCGTGCC
>CBDUOF010000440.1:0-4851 GCA_965368765.1 uncultured Anaerolineae bacterium
GGACGGCAGTCCATTCTTCCTCACGCTGGAATTGAGCAAATAGCATAAATCGGCCCTCACCTCGCCTGTCTAACGGGGTGGGGGCCAAACTGTTTAAGCTGGCCTCACCTTGCAACCCCCCTCCCATTTTGACGTATACTAGGCATATCTGTAACGAATTGATTAGGAGCAAACATGCGTATAATTTTGTATTTGGGTAAGGGCGGCGTTGGCAAGACAACAGTGGCGGCGGCAACGGCCGTTCGCAGTGCCGAGCTGGGGTACAAAACCCTGGTCGCCAGCACCGATATCGCCCACAGTTTAGCCGATTCATTGGACGTCCCCCTGGCAGCAATGCCTGTCGAGGTTGCCCCCAACCTGTGGGCACAAGAAATAAGCGTCGTGGCGGACATTCACAATTATTGGGGGACGCTGCAGGAGTTTGTCTCCGGTATGCTGCGCGACGGCAACAAGATCGACAACGTGGTGGCTGATGAGCTGTCTGCTTTCCCCGGCATGGACGAAATTGTCAGCCTGCTGCACATTAATCGACAGGCCAAAGAGCGAAATTTTGACCGCGTCATTATTGATGCTGCCCCTACGGGCGAAACCATTCGCCTCTTGACGATGCCAGATACCTTTCGCTGGTATGCCGGCCATCTGACCAAGGCGCGCAGTGGCGTGCTTAAAGCGTTACGGCCGTTTGCCGGACGATTCTTGCAAGGGCCAGCCGAAGTGCTGGTCGCGCTGGAAAAGCTGGACGCCGCCACGGGCGAACTGCGCGAGACCCTTAGCAATCCAGAAATTAGCAGCTATCGCGTGGTGCTGCAGCCGGAAAAAATGGTTGTGCGTGAAGCCGAACGGGCTGTGAGCTATCTTGGCCTCTTCAACTACCCGGTAGACAGCGTGGTGATCAACCGCATATTGCCAGAATCGCAGGATGAGGGGCCGTTTTATGCTCAGCGTCGTGCGCTACAAGCCAAATATCTGGAGATGATTGAAAATAACTTTGCCCCGCTGCCGCTGTGGCGTGCGCCTTATTATGCGCACGAGGTTGTTGGCGTGGAGGCGCTCTCGCAACTGGCGCATGACTGCTTTGGCACCTCTGATCCCGGTGAGGTCTTTTACCGTGGTGCACTACAAGAGATTGAGGAACAGGAAGACGGCCGTTACATTCTGCGTCTGCCTATGCCGTTTGTCACCGGGGGAGATGTGAAGCTGCGCAAGCGGGGTGATGAAATGTTTATCACCATCGGCAACTTTAAGCGCGAGATGATATTGCCTACCGTGCTGGCCAAACGGCGGGCGGGGGGTGGCTCTTTGCAAAACGGCATCCTGGAGATTACGTTCCTTCCCCCGGAGCCAATCGCAGTTCCTGTGTAATCCTGCCGCTAATTCAACAATTTAAGCGAAGCGAAAAATCCCTCTAAACCTGGCATCATTGCGCTATTGTCCCAGCCATAAATCATGGCCTGAATACAGGTTTAGGGGTATTTTGCTGCGTTCTGTAAAACGTCCTGCTCGTTTGTGTAGAGAATGTGTAGGTCGCATAAAAGCCAGCTAAAAGCCCTCAAATTGTGCAACTCACTCCCAGGGCTTGCGTAAAGCTGGCATAACCTATCCGCAAAGGAGCGTGAGAAATGACAAAAGAGACCGTGTTAAAAGTAGAAGAAACGCGCAAGCTTCAACACAGCAAAGCGATGCCCGCGTACGGCGTCATTGCCATTGGCGTAGCTTTATTGGTAACCAACCTGTTTGGCTTTGAGCTAATTGATGTTTTATGGCCAGGCTTTGTGCTGGCGCCGGGCCTGATGTTGCTCTGGCCCGCCTATGCCAGTACCCCAGATCAGCAAAGCAAGGCAGCCTTCTTGGCAGTCCCAGGTGCAATGTTAATCACGGTTGGGACGCTGTTGTTCATTATGAATCTGAGCAACCATTTTGAGGCATGGGCGTATAGTTGGCCGCTGGTTCTGGCATCTGTCGGTTGGGCGCTGATGTACGTCAAGCGCTTCGAGCCAGAGCACAAGGTGCACCAAAATGGCTACAATTTTCTGCGGCTTATGGTACTCATGGCAATGGGATTTGCTGTCTTTTTTGAGTTAATCATCTTTGGCAGCTTCAACCCGCTGCTGCCCTTGGGGATTATTGGTTTTGGTATCTATTTGCTGATTAAGAATCGGCAGGAGCAGTAGACCTCACGCAGAATGCAGTGAACGAAAAATCTGTTATTTTATGTAAACTAAAATGTAAGGAGCATGTCAAATGGCAAAGAAAAAAGAAAAAGTTGTCAATACAGAAGCTGTTGAAGAAGCAGAAGAAGTGGTCATCAATGAAGAGGATCTGCCGGAAGAAGGTGAATCCTGGACAGAAGAGTTTGTAGCGGCTGGCGAGGACTTAATGAAAATGGTGAAAGGACTGGTGCATGAAACGGCCGTTCGCCGCATTGTTATTAAGAACGAAGCCCGCAACATCCACCTCTCCGTGCCGCTGGCCGTGGGCCTACCGGGCATTGCGTACGGCATCGTGATGGCACCCTTTTTCGCCGCGCTGGCGATGGTTGCCACACTTTTGATCGACTGCACCATCACGGTAGAGCGCGTCGCCGAGAAAGAAGCTGCTGCCGCTGAATAAGCCCCTGTGGCGTCGAGGCGCTCTGTGCCAGATGCAGGTTTAACTCCCCTTTTTATTAGGGGGTTGCGACCTGCGTCTGGCACTTTTTTTTTACCTCAGCTGGTTGCCCAATGTGTAGATTTCCTGGCGCAATGCGGCAATTTCCAGGGCAGATTTGTCATCTTGGAATAGCTTCAGATGATGCTTGGTGTAGGCTAAATGGCTGCACTGCAAGAAGAAGCGCGCCGCCCGTCGATTGGCGCTAAATCCCTGATCCAGCAATGTATTAAATAGAAAGGCAAAGCGTTTTCGGCCAGAGCTGGCGGCAGTATATTGATTAAGGGTAAGCGTGCCGATAGCAATTTCCTCTGCCAGATAGGTGCGCAGCCAGCGCCGCTCTTGCAGCACGGCCCATAAAATAATCCCTAAAACCAGCCAAACGCCACCCCAATCAAACAACAGCGCCAGAAAAATAAAGCCCTCGCCGAGTGTCACCGCAAAATTGTGCAAAAAATGAAGAAAAACGGCCGTTCCCCAACCTGCCACCGGCGCCAAAATGCGGACGACTAAATTGCTGGAAAGTCTGGCCACCGCAATGCCCAATCCGGCAAAACTGCTGAACAGGGCATGATTCAATCCAAAAACCACTGCTCGCAAAATAATATTGACCCCCCACGCCTCGACGCCGCCCTGGTTAAACGTTTCCACAAAGTAATACACATTTTCCACCATGGCAAAGCCCATTCCCACCATGGCTCCATAAATGATGCCGTCCAGGGGGCTGTCAATTTCACTGCGCCAAAAGAGGAAGATGGCCACCAGCGCCAGTCCCTTGACCGTTTCTTCCACCGGTGGGCCAATGAGCGCGGGGGCTGCCGCATTGCCAAGATCGGTGCCGAGCACCAGCAGCAGCGGCACGCTCAGCAATGAGTTAAAGACAAAGGAGATGAGGATACCTGGAACTGCTCCCCATAAAAAGGCAGCCGCCAGCAGCCACCATGGCTCCTTTTCATACCGATCGACCCAATAAATGACGCCGACGTAGAGAAAGGTTGGGATGATGGCTGCGAGAAGAGAGAGGAGGAGTACGGCCGTATCGGACATGAAAGAGAGCCTCGAAAGCAATAAACTTTAAGAGGGGACCGTAGCGTGGAGACAAGCGATTGTCAATTTCCAGGCTCGAGTCTGTTATTACAATATCAACATCGCATCGCCAAACGAGAAAAAGCGGTATTTTTGGGCAACGGCCGTCTCATAGGCATGCAGCATAAACGCTTGCCCCGCAAAGGCGGCCACCAGCATGAGCAGACTTGAATGGGGCAGATGGAAGTTGGTGATCATGGCATCTACGGCACGGAACTTGTAGCCGGGGTAGATGAATAAATCGGTTGGAGCCGTGAAGGCGGCAACGGGTTTCCAGGGGCAAAAGCTGCTTGTTTCACCACTGGCGTCTCGTTGGCTGATGGTTTGCAAGGACCCTGTAATGCCTGCGGAACGAAGGGCGGCAGTTTCCAGCGTGCGTACCGACGTGGTGCCAACGGCAATCAGACGCCCACCAGCCAGCTTGGCTTCATTGATTCGTTTGGCGCTTTCTGGCGTCAGGCTGGCCCATTCACTGTGGATGATGTGCTGATCGACCTGTTCCGCCTCGACAGGCTTAAAGGTGTCTAACCCAACGTGAAGCGTCACGGTCTCAAAAATGACGCCCTTCTGGCGCAGGGCCAACAGCAGATCGCCGGTAAAGTGCAGCCCGGCGGTGGGTGCGGCAGCCGAGCCTGCCGGGCGGGCATAAACGGTCTGGTATCGTTCTGGGTCAGACAGACTCTGGTGGATGTATGGTGGCAGCGGAGTATGTCCAACCGTTTCCAGCCTGCCATCAAGCGGCTGGTTGAAGCTGAGTTCTCGCTGTGGCCCATCTAAAACGGCCGTCACCGTTGCGACCAAATCCGTCGCTTCCCGGGCGTGATCCAGCAGATGAATCTCACTCCCTTCTTTCAGGCGCTTGCCACCGACCATGGCTTGCCAACGGCCGTTTTCACGCTGGTTCAGCAGCAAAATTTCCACGCTGCCGCCGGTGGATTTACGGCCGTACAGCCGCGCCGGAATAACCCGGCTGTTGTTGGCCACCAACACGTCTCCCGGCTCAAAGTAGTCCAAAATATCTCTAAACGTTTCGTGGGTAATGGTATGGGTGTCCCGCTTAAGAACCATTAAGCGCGAGGCGTCTCTGGGAGTTAACGGCCGTTGGGCAATGAGATCTGT
>CBDUOF010000441.1:0-4842 GCA_965368765.1 uncultured Anaerolineae bacterium
CGACAACACCTGTGTTTCGGGAGGGGTTGGATAATCCAGGTTGGCTGGCACTGTGGGCGGTACTGGCAATACGGGTCTGTTCGCTGTGCCGGTCAAATCGACCGTACGCAGCGCCGTCGCCATGGCGCCCGCAGAGTTAAAGCGATCATCTGGCGATTTTGCCATCGCCTTCATAATCACTTCCTGCAAACCCCAGGGAATATCAGGAATAATGCTGTCCGGCTGTGGCGTCGGCGTATTCACATGCTGCATCACCACCGCCAGTGGCGTATCTGCATCAAAGGGCAGGCTTCCCGTCACCATTTGAAAAAGCATCACACCCAGAGAATAAATATCGACACGATGGTCACCAGATTGGCCCAGGGCCTGCTCTGGCGACATGTACGCAGGCGTGCCAATAAGTGCACCCGTAGCGGTATAAGCCACCGATTGGTTGCCCAACAGCTTGACAATGCCAAAGTCTGTCAGGACGGCACGTCCCGAATCTTCATTGAGCATGATATTGGCTGGCTTTATATCCCGGTGCACCATTTCGCGGCGGTGCGCGTAGGCGAGCGCATCCGCAATTTCAGTAATCATCTTAACCACGTTGGTCAGCGGCATGCGCTCACCCCGGCGGGCCAACGCTTCCAACCGATCTTTTAATGTGCCCCCGCGAATGTACTCCATCACCAGGTAATAACTGTTCTCGCCATAGACGTCAAAATCGTAGACGCCCACAATATTTGGATGATTCAGGGCAGCCATCGCCCGTGCTTCGCGCTGAAACCGATTCAAAAAATCCTGATCAGAAACCAGAAAAGCGTGCATTAACTTGATGGCTACAAATCGGTCAAGATTCTCCTGATACCCCTTATAAACCTCTGCCATACCACCGCTGCCGAGCTTTTCTTTGATGAGGTATTTGCCGATTTTTTTACCGCTTAAGGTGTCACTCATAATTTTGCTTGCTTCACGAAACGGGTCGTGTTTACTCGAAACCAGATCCTTCGTGCTTAGTTCACCTAATTTCTTTAGAAGATTTAGGGCTAAAACCACAAAGCTTCCAGTGCTCTGAGCGAATGTTATTTTTACAAGAATTTATTTAACAGAGCACTTAGTTATGGTAAGTATACCCAGTTTTTATTTTACTGGAAATGGTATCGTCGTTCCTGATCGCGTGCCGGAAAAACGATTATTACTCCGTTTACCCTCTTGCATCGACCGAATTTAATGACCGGCCTGGCAAGGTTATTGAGCCAGGAATCCAGGACAATTGGAGGGCGATCTATATGGTGTAACGATGATCTGACCGGTGGACTTACGATGTGAAAATTGGTGTGGTATTGGTAGTAAAAATTACTGTATTGTAAAGGAGCGAATCATGTCTGAACATAAAAAAGCCTTAGCAGTTCAACAAGCAGCGGTGGCGGAAATCTGTCCGCCACGTGAGTGGGAGCGGGACAACATTTGTGACGTTTCTATTTTGACGTATCGGTTTACCCTGCGAATTGGAGACATTCCGGTGGAATGTGTTTCTCGTTATCGGGTGGAGCGCTGTACGGAAACCTACGTTTTGAGCGACCTGCTCCATTCCACGACCCTCTTCCCTGGCGAAGAAGTGTTCATGTCGGTTCGAAACCGGCACTCTGTTTCCCGTTTTACGGAAGACAAATCTTATTCAGCATCGCAGGTGTCCCGCTCTTCTGACCGCATCTGGATGGAAACATACAAAAACCTGGCAACTGATTTTGACCAAAGCACAAGTTCAAAATTAACCACCAGCTCCCACTCTGACTTTTCCCAGGGCAGCGTCGGTGGTGGCGGCGGAATTAATATCGGTTTTGCCCAAATTGGAGCATCTGGTTCTTACACGTCCGGCAGCTTCGATGCCAATTCCAGCCGGGAGTTTGTGAGCGAATTGCAGCAACACTTGCGTTCCAGCTTCCACCAGACCAACCAGGTAGCCCGTGATTCCTCATCGGTGAGCCTGACGGAAGTGAACAGCCACCGTGAGGTAACGACTGAGCGTGATGACGAGCTGAAAGTGAGCACGCGCCGCTTTAAGAATATTAACAGTTGCCATACGGTAACCCACTATTTTTACCAGATTGCCAAGCGGCAGCGGGTAAAGATAGAGCTGATTGAGCGCAGCTGTCGGGCAGTGAATGATCAGGCCAACACGGCCGTTTCCATGAAGCCGCTTGCCCTTTCTTTAGCCGCCAACCAATTCATCCCCAGCGAAGCAAAGTTGAGCACCGGCGCTGTTCCCCAGGTTGCCCTTGCCTCGGCAGCGATTTCTGCCAACGTGCTCAGCCGCGACCAACTCACGTTGCAAAACATCAACCGAATCTCGTTCGCTGCGTTTGATGCAGCGGCCCAAGCCCGTGCCGAAGCTGTCGCCAAGGCGGATGCGCTGGTCGCCGATCTCCCTGGCTTTGAACCCTTCGAGCGCGTTTCCATCATTCCGACTGAAGCTTTGTACGTAGAAAGCGAGCTGGGCAACTGCGCCCTGTGCGAGCCATTTGTCGTTACCAAGCATGAGCTGGAGCTGGAACGGATGGCGTTGGAAAACCGCAAGCTACGCCGCGAAATTGAGCTAATGGAGCAGTACAAAGATTATCGCTGCTGCGATGATGACGAGGATGAAGAACATCCGCATCATGATCATTGATTATGCGTTAAGAAAGTAATTGGTAATTGGTAAGTTGCTTATTCAATTACCAATTACCAAATTCCCAAACTGTATTGGTAAACAAAAACAAACTGTATCGAACAATTTTAGGAGACAAAAATCATGGCAATCACAATGCAAGGCAACTGGACCGTTCAGGTAAAGAGCAAAGCCGCCTCATATCAGCAGCGGTTCATTATTCAAGGTAGCAGCAACGGCAAAGATGGTGTTTATGCTGGCGCGGTCAGCACCACGCCCGTGCAGGTAGATGGCGCGCAATGGACAATCTTGATTCAGCACAAGCCAAGCGGCAAAGGGGCTTCGTGGCAAGCTTCGGCCATGCGCCTGGGTACGCCAAGCCGCAGTGGCGGACAAATCTTAATGGATGTGTTCTCCAACGACAGCGGGGGCGATTCAGATTACAACGATCTGGTATTGACCTGCGGCATGGCTGAAACAGCCAGCGAATACGTGGTCTACGGTAAGGTGCGCAGCTATCATGGCTTGTGTGGCTTTAATCCTTGCTTCCCCTGGTTTGTGGTGGACACCTGGCCCCAGCTCAAAGCACTGCTCAACTATCCTGCTGTTAAAGAGGCCGTGGCCACTTTTTACCCAGATCGGCTGAAAACGTTGAACAAGTACCGTTACTTACCGGTTGAGGAGCTTGGCCCGTTTACGCCGCTGATGCTGCCAACGGCCGTTCCCCCCCAACCAACCAGCAACCAGACCTTCAGCCGAGCCATCCAGCCCCAACTTGGCAGCATCGCCGCTACCAAGCTCAACCCCGACGTTTATCTAGATTTAGGCAAGCTGCGCGACCGCCTGAAATGGTACTGCTCCGTCAAAGACCAAGCTGGCTTACTGCTGCGCTTCCAGGAATATGATCGCACTGGTGCCGAATTGGCTGGTGGCGCTTACAGTGGCGACGGCGAGCGGGAAACGCTCGGCCTCACCGTGACCGACGAAGTAGGCAACTACATCTTCCGCTTTAGCCGTGATTTGGCCGACGTTGTTGATGAACTGGACGACCAGGTTGTCGGCGGCCCCGATTTGCTTACGCAGCTTCAGCCCGATCTGCTGGTGCAGGTGATGGGCGGTGCAGGTGAGTCTGACATCTTGTTCGAGACGGGGTTGCACAGCAATATTCCCAATCTGCGGCGCATTAACCTGTGTATTCCGGAGCATTTGCTCAATCCTGGGCCAGCTTGCCAGGGTGGTCGCGCTATTCAGGCCATTGGCAACATCTGGACGATCTCTGGAGTGGGGAATACGTTTGATGCAGACGGCCGTATCACGGCTACCAACGTCAACGGTCCCAAGATCACCAAAGGCGCCTGGCGCGGCACGCTCGACATGTTCGCCTGCTTCCTGGCTCACCCCGACGTGACCCACTACACCATTCGTTACCGTCGGCCGGGCGGAGGCTGGAACTATGTGCAGGAAGAACTGTACCATATTTTCATCCCCCAAATTGGCAATCCGACCTCCACACAGCACAAAGTAGGGCCATTTGATGGCACTTTGAGCGGTGGCGATACCGTACCAACCTACAAAAACATCGAAAGTGATGCGCAATGGGTCGCCACCCATCGCTTGCGCAAAGGGCAGCTCAATAGCGCCGTTTACGCACCCAACAGCAATCCTGGCACCGTCATCTTCCGCATTGATGGCTACAAAAAGGTGAGCGGCGATTTGGTGAAGGTCACCGGAGCCGATGACACGATCACGCTCTACATCGACAATCGGCTGGTGGAAGGCGACATCGCATCGGTTTCGTTGGGCGGCAGCACGCCGGGCGAATGTGCCTTGTTTGAGCTGCCCACGCCAGATGCCCCGATTAGCTTGCGCTTCAAGGCGGATCATCCCGGTGGTTTTGCCCAAAATTACCGCGTGGCCGTCTACCGTGGCTCCGGTACACCCGTGGCGGTGAGCGATTTAACCCCGCCCGCCCAGCCGCTGGATGTGGATTACGATGAGCCAACGCACGGCAGCGCCTTCTTTGGCACCTTCAACGGCATCGCGCCCGATGGAGACAACTACGTGGTTGCCGAACTGCAGCCGGATTCTGGGGCGTGGTTACCTGCCGGTAAACCGTTCTGCGCCTTCGCCTTTGAAGTGCACGCCAGTACGCGGGCGACCAATGGCTACGGTCTACCTGGTTCGCGTCGGTTAGATTTGGAATTGGTGGG
>CBDUOF010000442.1:0-4807 GCA_965368765.1 uncultured Anaerolineae bacterium
GATAACAACCACCACCTCAACCAAAGCCGCTCTGGAAGTAGCCCCAACAGCGACGACCGTTTTTAGCCCAACCGCCAGTGCCACCCAACAAACGCCTGAAAGCGAGCTGGGGCGTGTCGCAACCACAACGGCCGTTTCCAGCCCAACGGCCACCAGCTCCCCAGTGCCCACAACCGAACCCACCGCAACCGCGAGTATCGCAGAAACAGATGCTGCTGCATCATTGGCCACTGCCATACTCTCATCGAGTCTATTTGTAAGCCCGGACAGCAGCGCACAGGAAATAACCTTCATCGGCATTGGAGAATCCGTAAAGGTGCTGGGGCGTTCTGAAGAGGGTGAATGGCTATACGTAGAAACCGAGGCCGGCAAGCAAGGCTTCGTTTACGGCCCTCGTCTGGAATGGCCCGGCGTGTTTGAAGCATTAACAGTGTTGACAGATACGGCCGTTCCCGACAATAACGCCTCGACAAGCAACGGCTGTCCCGGCAATATCTGCCCAGCCCTCACTATCAATCTTTACCCTCTTCCAGGCGCGCGATGTGGGGCCACAATGAAGTTTCGTACTGTCTTTATTGAAGGAAGTGGTGGAAACGGCAATTATTCTTACTTCTGGAATGGACAAAAAGTGGCCGGGCCACTCCGCAATGGATTTGGATTTGAGGTCAGCAGCAGTGATGGCGCAGCCATCATTGGCGTTGGCAAAGTGGTTTCTGGCGATGGGCAAACGGTTGAGCAAGAGCTGTTCGTGTCCGGCTTTTCCTGCAAATAAGCTTCACATTCACGATCGGCCGTCTGCTTTTGCGTCGGCAATGCCAAGCCGGGTAACGGCCGTTGCCAATCCCACCAGGAGCCAAAACGCCGTCACCGCATGATGAAATTCTAAATTGAACAGGTAGTGATCAAAAAGTCCTGCTGCCAGTCCGCCAATGATGGCGGCATGTAGCCCCAGCCACAGCGCATCGAGCCGTTCATGCGTTTTGAATA
This sequence comes from uncultured Anaerolineae bacterium, assembly GCA_965368765.1. GTDB lineage: Bacteria > Chloroflexota > Anaerolineae > Promineifilales > Promineifilaceae > Leptofilum. The sequence goes on from CBDUOF010000442.1 coordinate 988, forward strand.
TATGCCGATGGGAGAGGCCATAGAAAAAAAGTGTGCCAATAACTGCAAAGAAAGCCAGCAACCCCACTACGCCCATCAGCTGAGCAATTGTCAGATACACATTGGCCACCCCGAGATAAATATCGATATCGGGGGCCCCGGCAAAGCCAACACCAAAAATTGGGTAGCGGCCAATCAACGTTAAAGCATCCTGGTATTCACCAAAGCGCATCTGGGTGGCCAAATCTTGCCCCTGAATGCCTTCTACAAAGCGCTCGATATAGGTTTGGGCCACCGGAAGCAGCAGCAAAACCAGACCGCCACCAAACATGTAGGGAATTAATCGCCGGTACCGCAAAATGGCAATGAAGCCCAAGCCTGCTGCCAACCCAAACATGGCCCCTCGCGAGAAAGTAAGCACGACGCACAAGAAGATCGACCCCACAATGCCCCAGGTGAGCCAGCGCGGAAACAACGGCCGTTTTGCCACCAACTGTGGCCCCGCCAGTGCCCCTATCATAAGCATAAGTCCCCCCAGGACGTTTGGATCGACCGAGGTGCTGATGGCTCGCTCCGACAATTCCGGGTTTTCCTCAATGTAGCGAATGACCCAGCCGCCCGGATAGCCTATTCGGGTAAGTGCATTGAGAATAGAGTTGGTTGTATCTTCTGGCAGAAGCCAAAAAATAATTCCGACTATGGCTGCACCCGCTCCAGCCAATAAAACAGCCTTTACTAAACCCTCCAATCTTTCTTGTGTCCGGCAATAGTCCACAACGATGATGACAAAGCCAAGGCTTAGTAACAGCTCGGCAAATTTTCGTAAAAGCGTCGGTGTTAACGGCCCGTTGCTCAAGCCAAAAATGAAGGCAAAAATGGCCACGAGGATAAATACGAGCAGCGGCAGGGCAACTGGAGCCGTAATTAAATCGCGCTGCTGCCCGGTCACAATTGCCAGCAGCCAAACCCCAATCACTGATCCCAGAGCCAGATCCAGAAAAGTGGGCGTGATGCCAATATCGATAGGCACGGTGGCAAAGGGCAGCAGGCAGATGACAGCAATAACACCGTAGAAACCAATTTTAATATCGCGCAGGACAATGTAGGCCACAACAATGGCCAAAAGAAAGGCTGCGCCGGCGAGAGGGCCACCAAAGCCCAAAATGATGCCGCCAAGTACGGCCGTTCCGCCCACCAATCCTCCCAAAGCCCATTTAGATTTCGTGGGATTTAATCCGCTCAATGTGTGCCAGCGTCGTTTGTTGGCTGATAGTGGTGATGTGGTCGCCATTTACTCAAGTAATCCTTCGATCTGCAGTTGGCTATACGATTTCTCAATGGACGCCGTCAGCTCCGCCTCGATTCCGTAATACACGGCGATTGTAAGGGCACAGCGCAGCACATCCTGCACTTCCTTAGCGAGCTTCATTGTATCTGGTTCGCCCAATTTTTGCCGTTTGATTCCGCTGTCTTCAAAGTGATTCACCTGGGCCGCTAGTTCGCCGCATTCCTCTGCTAGGCGCGTGATCATCTGGAACGGATCATTGCCGTTGGGGAAGCGTTTCATAAGGCCGTGGGTGATTTGGTACAGTTTTTCCATAGGGTGATCCGCAGATTATTCGGTTACACGGAGCAGCGTCAGGCGCAGATAATCATCGGTAGGACGGCCGTCTTCGGTAATGATCTGTAGGCGGTCAAACTCGCCTGCTTCTGTAACCTTGTAAAAGCCTAAGTGAATAGGGTATACGTTTGCCGGGGCATCAGGATTGATAGGAATTGTTACGGGAATAGCCTGTAACTCCCCTTGCTGCCACAGTGTGGTTGATTGTTCTAAATTCACGTTGGCCCACAATGTTGTGTCTTTATCGACAACCTGGGCAAAAAGGGTGTAGTCAGTGGATAACGGCCGTTTCGCCCGCAAATACAACGTCACATCAACTTCTTCACCCGCCGCCACCTGCCGAGGAATCAACTCAAAGCCAACCAGTTCCAACGCATCTTCAAAGTTTACCTGCGTCGGATTCGGGACGTCGCCTGGCGCTGGCTCCAAAGCAAGCGTGGCCAACACCACCGAATTTCGATCAGGTTCTAAGGCCAAAGAAACCCGTTCAGAGGTGGGCGAGTAGAAATTATATAAACCCACCGATAGCTGCAGCTCAGCCGGGGCAACGGCCGTTTCTGGTATCGTTAATTGATAATGATTAAAGATGCGCTCGCCCGGCTTTAGCAGCGTGGTAGGGCGCAAGCCCTGATCCAAATACATATCACGCTGAGCAATCGGCACGCCAATGACGGGATCATTTAGATGAACAAATACGCTCCAGTTCCGTTCAATAAAGGTAATAGCCTCCCACTCCAGCAGCACATCAACCGTATCGCCGGGTTGATAGCTAGTTTTTTGTTGAGAAACGGCCGTTTGCCCAATTTCAAACCCGCGCAGCAGCAGCTTGTCACCAAAATTCACCGTGATCGGCTGCTGCACCAGCCAGGGCCCACCGTTTTGACCCAAGGCATAGGCCGGACGTATCCAGGCCAGCGGCGCCAGCGCCGCCAGCGCAAACAGAAAGCCCGCCACGGCCAAAATCACCTTCTGTCCAATATTACGCGGCAGCCAGCCAATAAGCCCCGCCACCAGCAGCACGTTCAGCGCCGACATCGCCGTAAACACCAGTCGCCCCTGGGACGACCACGTTGTTGTGGCCCACTGAATTAACCCCACTATCACGGCCGTTACAAAAAGCAAGCAAACAACGAGGGCGAATTTTGCCGCCACAAAATCCAGGAGATTGGCGATTAGAGATTGGAGATTGCGCTTGATCTCCAACCGCCAATCTCTAATCTCCCGAACTAAATAAACAATGAAACCCAACACGCTAGCGGCCACAACCCCGTTCAAAACATGGTAAATCCACAGTGGCATCGGCACGTTGACGCCGCCAAACAGCCCCCAGTAGGACAGCATAAAGCCCCACCGTTCGCTCCACAGCTGCCCCAGCGACGCTGGGTGGGCGCGCTGCCCCAGCACGGCAATAAAGGCGCTCCAGCCCAGAAAATCGCCGTACAGGACGATATTGCGCCAATACCACCAGCCAGCAATCAGCACTACGGGCAGCAAGAGAATGAGGAAGGAAACGGCCGTTTTCCCCGCGATCTTCAAAATCTCCCACCAAAAAACCTCTCTTTTCTCTGTGTTGCCCTGTGTTCTTCCGCGCAACGCTGTGCTCCGCTTCTGCCAATACGTAATAAAAATCGTGCCCAACGCCAGCGGCAGCAGCCCAAACGTGCCCTCTTTCGTCAGCAACGCCAGACCAATGACCGCGCCGATGGTTAACCATATTTTCCAGTAATCGGTAATTGGTAATTGGTAATCAGTAACTGAATACTGACCCACTGAAGACTGATTACTGACTGCCCGAATCATCAACAAGATGGCCAGGGAGGCCAGCGGAATGGCTAAATTATCATTGTTCACCGCGCCGCTGATAAAAAGGAACATCGGCGTGAACGCATTCAGCGCCGCGGCCCCAAGCGCAATTTGCGGCCGCTCAGGAGCAAGTTCTTTGCCAATGAGGTACGTCAAGTAAACGGTAACTGCGCCTAGCAGTACCGAAAACAGGCGGATGATGCGCACCGCCAGGAGCGTACCCTGCCACGGATTCCAGGCTGGATTGTGGATGGTAAGATTGATATTGCCGTCGACGGTGAGGATGCCGTTATCAACGTGGGGATTTTCCCAGCGGATGGCGTCCATATCGCTGGCATCAATCCAAAAGGTGAGGGCTGCACCAAGATAGTAGTAGAGTGGTGGCTGGCTGGCTTCTTGCTTCCACGGACCAGCCTG
>CBDUOF010000443.1:0-4753 GCA_965368765.1 uncultured Anaerolineae bacterium
TTCGTTAAATTATACCCAAAAATAATCCTTTCGGGAGCCAGATTACCCCGATTGTTTCTCAATTGCTTCTTGAACCCGGCACGATCGCACCTGCTGCCTGCGCTAACGATGATATTTGGGGCGAGCCTGCTACTTTTGCCCGCGATCTTACTATTATTGAGCGGACGGCCGTTTCTATAACTACTTTCCCGCTAGCCAATCAGTTCCTGCCCCCACCAGCGCAAGGAACTGTGGCTAAAACTTCCTTCAGGGCAGTGGCATGTCGGTGGACCGCCGTTACGCCGTACCTTTTACAAACTTCGGTTCTTTTAAAGCCATGACCCGAAATCCGGTACCTGGCGCACGGTACTCCCGGCTGGGTGTGGTGACGCTGCAGGCACTGCGCACGTTGCAAGCCGCGTGATGAATTGTGTAGCCCCAGGAACCCCCCTTTACCACGTGATAATCGGGCAAGGTGGCATTGTACAAACTGTTGGTCCATTCCCAAATGTTGCCGCTCATGTCTACGCAGCCAAAGGGCGACACATTTTGCGGGATTGCGCCCACGGGCAGCGGGTAACCATTGCGCCAGTACCAGCCTGCGCGCGCCCATTCCCGGCGAGGTCTGACCATCAGACTAAACAAATAGGTGGCTGGTCGTACAGGAAAGGTTGCCTGCCACTGAATGTCCGGACGAGGTTTTTCATTGCCCCAAGGGTAGAAACGGCCGTCGCTCCCCCGGGCCGCCTTTTCCCACTGAAACTCCGTTGGCAGCGTCAGCGGTAGGCTGATCTTTTGTGAAAGCCAGTCGCAATAGCGATACGCTTCGGCCTGGGTTACGTCCACAATTGGGTAATCATCGTGGCCTTCAGGATACGCATCAACTGGAGCATACGCCCGTAAAAAGGTGCCGCGCCAGCCCCGAACCACGGCGTGCCAACGGCCGTTCCAAACATGCCCCGTCTCCTGCAAAAATTCGCGCCACTGCCGGTAGGTGACGGGAAATTCTGCCAGCCAAAACGTAGGCAGCGCCATCTTTTGCTGGGGTTTGAAAGGCGGAGAGTGGGCCAGCCGCTCATAGCAAACTTCTGGCCCGTAAATAAAAGGGCCGGCAGGTATGCGGCAGAAGCGCGTGTCGCTGGCGGACTGGGGAGTGAGCATCGTGAAGTTAAGATAGGGTAACTGGGTCATTGAACAAAACCGTGATTACCCAGTTGCTGAAGTTCTTAATTAGCTGCTTTGTCAGCCTGCAGCAGCAAGATCGCCAGCCCCACCCCTGCACCAGCGGCAAAGCTGGGCACAGCCTGTTGCAAAGTATGCTGCAGCGCACGTTCGGGGTGGCGGAAGCCGACCAATCCCATGGCCTGGCCAACTGTGGCGAGCACGGCCGTTCCCACCGCTGCCTTTTTATCTCCTCGATTTGCCAACACCAGCGAAACGGCAGTGGCCGCCGGGCCAAGTCCGGCCCATTTTCTGGCGGGTTTTAGCCCGATTGCCATCCGGATGTCACCCAGCTTGGCCATTGCGGCCGAAATATGGTGGGTGTGCCCCTCGGCATAGCCTGGATCGATCAGGGACAATACATCCAAATCTTGTTGCTGCGCGGCGAGCCAGCCCGCACCGAGCAACGCCAGCGCGGTAACCTTGCTTCCGTTGCCGGGGATACGCAGGACGGCCGTTGCCAGCGGCACTAACCAATCCAGATTAAACCCTTTGTATTCTTCAATCCGCAGCTGATACGCCTGTCCGCTGGTGCTTGTCGCCAAAGCGGCTGCTGCGCTAGTCTGGTAGAGTAGCCCAGCCAGCCAACCGGCAGCGCCATCGCGCCACGCCGCCTGCTGTGCCGCTATCGGCGCCAGTGCAGCTGCGCCCAGAGCAATGAGCTTGGGGGCATAGGACGGCGGGTAAAGCGCCTGAATATCGCCATGATCGTGACCGTGTTCATGGTCATGGTGATGATGGTGCTCCTGATCCGGCTCCTGTTTATGTGGGTGCTCGTGAGACTGTGCCAGACGATCGATGGCGGCCTGGTTGCGCTTAGCTTCTACAAACGGGAGCGCAGCCGCGCCTACAGCAGCCGCCACAGTCAGCGGCAGGGCAACACGTTCAGGGAGCTTGAGAAGGCTGGAAACGGCTGTTGCGCCAATTCCGGCGACGCTTACCCCCGCCAGCGCTAATTCTTGCGTATCTGGCGTCGGCACAGGCCCGGGTAAATCTACTTCAGGAGAGACTCGGTAGCCGGCATCTTCCAGCGCATGTTTTAGATGATGTACGTAATCCAGCCCTTCTAAAGGGGCAGTGGCGTGCAGCACGCGGAAAAAGTTGACGTAGCAAAGACGAATGCCCCGCTCACAGGCAAAGTGGGCCCAGTTGTGGCAGGCAGCATGAAAATCGAGCGGGATCATATCTTCCGGGGAAAATTGATGGGCCAGAACCAGATGCGGTGCCCGTCGTTTGGCCACAAACCAGTCGCCCTTTTGATGGCGGGATTCGGCAAAATAAACCAGTGAAAGGTCATGCGTTTCCATTGCTTCGACCGTTTCATCCAGATGCATTTCGTGGCCCAAAATCATCTTTCCGGCAAAGGCAACGGTGCGGCTGAGGACGGCCGTTTGCGCCAGAGTCCTTTCCAGCAGCGCCTTTTCTGGCCAGGCGTAGCTAACGGGCCGAGGCACCAGAGCAAGGCCATGGGCGCGGATTTCATCAGCCAATGGCACATCATACCCCAGGCCGATTTCACCAATCGTGGGTAAATCGCCCGCAAAAACAAGCGTTTGATCATTCAGGCACTTTGCCTGCGTGTAGGGCAGGCGCGTGCGCAACTCTGTGGCTAAATGATGCACCAATGCCGCGCTGCCGTGTAGATAATTCCAATGCCCCACGCGTGGCGTCTCCTGGCGTGGGTTGGTCGGGGCTTGCGGTGTTATTTGGCCGGTTTCCAACAGTCGTTTTAGGGTGAGCTCTGGTAGCGAAAGGTGGGTCGCCCCATTGCTGGCGAGCATCGCTGCCAGCTCGGTAAGGGGCAGCCCGGCGCGAATAGCGGCGGCCTGGGCGTCGTCAAAATCAACGCAGATTGCCATGCGGTTGTTGCTTCGCTCCCACTGGTGGCGTCGTTGCAGCACGCGGCTGGAAGCGACGCTGCCAGCAACGGCGAGGGTTATTGAAAGCAGGCGTGATAATTTCAAACGCTTCGTCTCCATAATCATCTAAATAAGACTTTTTGCCCAGCCACTTTGTCAGTGCTCCAATCCACAGGGTTCTTACGCTATTTTCGCAGCAATTGGGCGGTATCGGTACGGCTGAACTGAACGGCCGTTTGCCAAACTCGGCACTTCTCGCCCAGAGTAGATGCCCAGCGGGCAATTTCTGTTCGATCTTTGATTCCGCGCCGCAGCCTGTCGCCCAGCGTCACCAATGGTTTTTGCTGCGTTCGGCGCAGTACGTAGGCCAAATCCAGCTCTTCGATGCGTAGGCGCAAACGGCGAGGCGTTTCATCTGCCAGCTGGGTCAAAACATCAGCCGGAACGGGAGCGCCGATCAGCTTGTGGGCGAGCGTTAGCGCCGCTAAGGTATAGCCAAAGGTGTTGGCCTGCTGCACCCGCTGGACGAACCGGGCCCAATTTACTTTGTTCGCCTGGGTGATAACCAGAAGATCGGTGAGCTGCACAAATGAAGGTGCGCCCTGGATGAGGTGGAAGCAAAAGTGGAGGCTGACATGGTGCAGTAAATCTTCGGGGCCAAGGACGCGGCAAGGCGGCAGGTGTGGGGCCAGTACGGCCGTTTCGGTGCGCTCCTTTATTCCCGGCGTGATGTCTGCTTTCAGACCAAACCAAGACTCCTCTAAAGAGCTGTGCGGCTCAACGGTGCGGTCCAGGCTGGCAGAGAGATAAGGGTTAGGTGTGGCGCTGCGGCTAACTGTTGCGTCGGCCCGGCGGAAAGTGCTGGTATGCTTGGTCACGCGGGCCCCGGTCGCGGCCGACTTATGCTTACCGCCGTAGCCTAATTTCAGCAGCAAGGCTTCGGCCTGAGGCAGTTCTTCAGGCGTAAATAGTAGATCAATGTCGTTCATCGGGCGCAGGGCGGGCTCAGCATAGTAAGCGGCGGCCAAATGCACGCCTTTCAAACAAACTGGCTCCAGGCCAGACTCGCTGCAGGCGGCCAAGACTTGACCAAGCTGCGCGTAGATTGCTTTACTTCGTTTGGCCTGAGCTTTGTACGTGACTGCCACTTTTGCTTTTGCTTTTGGGGGGAGGGCAAGTTCCCATTTTTGCCAAGCGTAATGCAGCTGTGGGGCCAGTCCAAACGCAATGGCGCGCACGGCAAAATCATCCCAGTTAAGCTGCTGGGCCTGCATAAACCACAAATCGGGTTGTTGTTCCGGGCGTAGAGCGTTTAGAAGTTGTTGAGTCGTTGTGACGGTCGATTGCGTTTTCATTGGAGGCATTTGCGCTTTTTCTGGTCAAAGAGAGGCACATTACCAACCGACACAGTAAATGTTTATCTGAGATATAGCTATTATGTAGAAGCTTAGTGGCTGCTAAAAGTAACCTGGGTCAATTCTTCGTGCTTGGTGATTGCTGGTTTTTTGTACATTTACCTTCTCCTACTGTTAAATTCTGGTTTGTGGAGCAAAACTGTTATTTGGGGGCTGCTAAATTAGTGGCTGCTGAAAGTAACCTGGGTCAATTCTTCGTGCTTGGTGATGGTTGGTTTCTTGTACATGTACACTCTCCTAAATTTAGAACTTGGCTGTACCTGGCGGTAACATGCCTCT
>CBDUOF010000444.1:0-4746 GCA_965368765.1 uncultured Anaerolineae bacterium
CATTCGTCGCCTGCGTGAAAAAGTGGAGCTGGACCCCAGCCAGCCTAGCCTCATCCTCACCGTTCCCGGCGTTGGCTATCGCCTAACCGTCAACGCGGCATGATTTAATAGCCAGCAAAACGCTGATTTGGCCCTTTTTCTCAGTGTGACGCGAGGGCACCGCTAAGCAGTTCGGCGCGCCTTTCCTTCAGATGCTTCATCCCCAACGAAATACATTGGTTACCAAACTGTAACCAGACATTACGAAGCTGAAATTATCCCATAACCTAGCCACAACCTGGCCACTTTATGCTGATCTCATGTTTATGGAGGTCAGACGATGAAGCGTTGGATGATTGTTTTGACAGCAGTGGTGGCGCTGACTGTGATTGGCGGTGCGGGATATTGGGGCTATTTGTCCCAGCAAACGGCCGTTCCTACTCAACCAACTTTCCCGGTCACCATTGCCGTCACCCAGGGCGACGTGCAAAGAACGGTCACGGCTCCCGGCCAGCTGGTTGGCACCCAGCAGCAAATGCTGGGCATGGATGTAGACGGCCGTCTCATTGAGCTAAACGTGCGTCCGGGAACGGCCGTTTTTGCCGGAGACATTATCGCTAAAATTGATCCCTCCCCTTACCAAACTGCCCTCACCCTTGCCCAAATTGAACTGACCCAGGCCCAGGAAGCGCTGGCCCAGCAGCTGGCGGAAGCGGAACTGGCGGCGGCCAACAGCGAGGCGCTTGTCGGTTCTGCGCAGGCGCAGTTCCCGCTGCTAACCGCTGCCGAGGTGAATTTGCAGCTGGCGCGTGAGGCGGAAGCCCGTGCCGAGAATGAGTACAACAAGGCGCTGGATCGCAGCTGGGAACCAGCCGAAGTAGTGGAAGCGTATCGGCTGGAGCTGCAATTTGCCCAGGCCAATCGCCAAATTGCCGAGGCCGAGTACAACAGCGTGCTGAATCAGCGTTGGGCAGTCGGGCAGCAAGTGGAAGCACAGCAAACTGAGTTGGATCGGGCGAATTTGAGCGTCGATTTTTTACAGAATACCGGGGTGGATGCCCTGCTGGAAACGGCAGTTTCCCAGGCTGAGGCCAACCTTGCTGCCACGGTGTTGGTCGCTCCGTTTGATGGCGTGGTGCTAGAGGTATTTGTGACACCCGGCGAAGCAGTGAGCGCGGGCACCAACCTGGTCTTACTGGCAGATCCATCTCAGGGTGAAGTACGCACAACGGTAATTGAGGAAGATTTGGCCGATGTGGAGATTGGTCAGCCAGCCGAGCTGTTCTTTGACGCACGCCCGGATTTAGCGGTGCAGGGCACGGTTGCCCGACTGGTGCCGCAGCGGGTGCTTGGCGAGGCGCGACCGCTTTATCACGTTTACATAACGCTTGACGAGCCGCTGCCGGAGGATGTCTTTCCCGGAATGACGGTAGATGCGTCCATCATTGTGGCAGAGGAATTGGACACGGTGCGGTTGCCACGCACGTTAATTCGCCCACGTTCAGACGGAACGGCCGTGGTGCAGCTGTGGCAAAACGGGCAGCGCGTTGAGCGGGAAGTGGTTGTGGGCTTACGCGGCGATGTGTTTATGGCCATTCAGTCTGGCTTGCAGCCGGGAGATGAGGTGGTGGGCGAATGAGCAGCGTCATCGAAGCGCGCGATTTGAGCCGCCAATATCAGATGGGCAGCCAGACGGTTCATGCCCTGCGAGGCGTCTCTTTTCAGGTGGCGGCTGGTGAGTTTGTGGCGTTGATGGGGCCATCGGGTAGCGGTAAATCGACGCTAATGCACCTGTTGGGCTGCCTCGATTCGCCCAGCGGCGGGCAGTACATTTTGGCTGGCGAGGACGTCGGGGAGCTTTCCCGACGTCAGCGGGCAACGATTCGCAATCGCCAAATTGGTTTTGTCTTTCAGACGTTCAACTTACTGCCAAGATTGACGGCCTTAACCAACGTAATGCTGCCGCTGCAGTACGGTGGCCGCCAACCAAATGTGCGTGGACGTGCCGAAGCGGCTTTGGCGCGCGTGGGCCTGGCCGACCGGATGCAGCATCGCCCTACGGAACTGTCTGGCGGGCAGCGACAGCGGGTGGCGATTGCCCGTGCTCTGGTGGCTGACCCAGCCATCATTTTGGCTGACGAACCAACGGGCAATTTGGATAGCAAAACGGGGGCCGACATTATGCAGCTGCTGGGTGAGTTAAATGTTGAAGCGGGGAACGGCCGTACTATCATCCTTGTTACCCATGATTCAGAAGTAGCCCGCCACACCCGGCGAATTTTGCACCTGCACGACGGGGAAATTTTACGTGAAGAAAAGAGTTGAAAACTGCGAATTACCAATGAGCAGTTTTCAATTACCAGGAAGAATATGACCTTATTCAACACAATTCTTACCGCCTGGAACGGTATCTTGGGCAACAAACTGCGCGCCACGCTAACGACGTTGGGCATTGTCATTGGTGTCGCCTCGGTGATTAGCATGCTGGCCTTGGGCAACGGGGCGCGGGCGGCAGTGGACGCCAACTTCCGCTACCTGGGCTCGGACATGGTGCAAATCGCCGTGAAGCAAAAGATTGACCAGGGTGAACTGATTCCCATTGGCGAGATTCTTTCGTTTGCCGATGGCCTGGAGATGCCAGCCAGCGTACCGCTGGTGCAGCGGGTGATCATGTCGGTTGGGGGCGAGGGCAAAATCCGGCGGGATCGCACTGTATTGGATATGAACGTGCAGGGCACGACGGCCGACGGATTGGCCAATTTGGTGAGTGAGGGGCAGGTGCAGCCAGTGGGATGGACGGATGGTGCGCCATTGACCCCTGAGGCTTTTTTGGGAAACGGCCGTTTCTTTACGCCTTCTGAAGTGATTGCCAACGCTGATGTTTGTGTGCTGGGTCACAAAACGGCCGAAGATTTATTTGAGGGCGATCCGCCGCTGGACGAGTTGATTTGGGTCAACCGCCGCAAATGCCTGGTCATCGGTGTTTTAGCTGAGCTTGAGGTGATTAATCCTGCGCTGCGCAACCAGCTGCGTCCCAATGAAGCGCTTTACCTGCCCATCAGCACCGCCATCCTCAATCTGTTTGATGAGGAGCCATCGGTGCAAATCATTGCTCGGGTGCGTGACGAGGCGCAGATGGCCACAGCGCGGCAGCAAATCATGGCCTACCTGCGCGAGCGGCACGGCGTGGAAAAGGATGATCTGGGTGATTTTGAAGATGATTTTGAGCTGACGACGCGACAGGAGATCTTGGGCGCACAGCAGGCTGCGGCCCGTACCTTTGCCTTTCTGTTGGCGGCGATGGCGACGGTGTCGCTGGTTGTGGGCGGGATTGGCATTATGAACGTGATGCTGGTTAGCGTCACGGAGCGCACCCGTGAGATTGGCGTTCGGCTGGCGGTTGGGGCGCAAGCCGGGGATATTGTGCGGCAATTTTTGTTGGAAGCGGTGTTGATTAGTGCGGCTGGGGGTGTTTTGGGAACGGCCGTTGGCATTTTAACCGTGCCGCTGGCTGCCTCGCTCAACCGAGGAGTCGCCCAGCTGGACCCGGCCAGTATTCCACTGGCCTTTGGTGTGGCCTTGCTTACGGGGCTGATTTTTGGGCTGTATCCGGCGTTCCGGGCCTCTCGGCTCGATCCGATTGAGGCACTGCGGTATGAGTAATCGGTAAATGATGGTCGGTAAATGGTAGGGGCGACCCGCCGGGTCGTCCTTACCTAAGCATCAGTAGAAAAGGAGTTTGATATGAAACGTTCAGTTTGGCTAGCGATAGGGTTAATTGGATTGTTGGCAGTTCTGGGGGCCGGGGCGTTTACGGCCGTTCAGCTGCTTACTGCCGATCAGGCGGCGGAAGGTGATTTGCCTCCGGGGGCACAGGTATTTGAAGACGTCTTCGACGACGGCAGCGGCAGTCCGGTGACGGTGAAAACGCTCATCTTGCCCGCGCCAGAACTGCCCAAAGAAGAATCTGGCGTGGCTGGCGTGTATTTGCGACAGGAAGACAACAGCTACTTCGTAGGTACCGGCTCCACCAGCGTCAACATCAATGTGGTGAATGACGTACCGGATGTGGCAGTAGACCACAGTGGGCCAGAAGTGGAGGTGGTGGTGACCCAGGACACGATTTTTTATGAAGACATTACCGAGGTGAGTTTTGAGTCATCAGAGTCAAAGGAGCAGACCTTGCAGCAGGTTGTGCGCCAGATTGATTCGCCAACCGAGCTACAGAAAGGCGCGTCTATGACGGCCTGGGGCGAGCGGCGTGGCGATCGTGTGGTGGCGACGGTTATCGTTTTTGCGGAGACACGATAATGAACAGACGAATGATCTTAATTGGCACGGCCGTTTTCATTATGATTTTGCTGGCGGGCGGGGCATATATGGCCGTACGGTTGTTGGTGCCGGAGATTAAAAGTGAGCCTGGCGTGGATACGGCCGTTGCGTCCACTGGAGGCCGAGTCATGCAGTCCATTTCTTCCCAAAATGGCGGACCGCCGGTAGCGGTGCAAACCACCATCCTGCCCGCGCCGGAACTTCCCGATGAGCCATCGGCTGCTTTTGGCATCCTGGAGAGCCGGGAAGACAATGCGCTGCTCATTGGTACCGGCAACATTGACCTGGAAGTGGACATCGAAGTCGATCCCGAAACCGGGCAAGAAAGCACTACGCTCATCCCCACGACAGACGGACCTAAGCTGGAGGTTGTCTTAACCCCGGACACCATTTTGTACCGTGACGTGACCGATTTGCGCTTACAACCTGAGCAAG
>CBDUOF010000445.1:0-4733 GCA_965368765.1 uncultured Anaerolineae bacterium
GATATCTTCCGGATGAATAAACCACAATCTTTCACGCTTAATGGCAATCTCCTCTTGATCAAGCATCTGTTCCGGTCCTAACCAACGGTCGTCGGATGGGTCCAGCTGCGAAAAATGAGAAAGATCACGCAAGCTGAGCGGCTTTGGAAAAGGAACTATCATTCCCGTTTCACAATCAACAAGCGTAAGCTCATCACTGTAATATTGATACCCGCTTAACAGTAATGACAAGGTAAGACTGCTTTTGCCATCCTTGGAACGACCAGGAAGTAAAATCCCCACATTATCCCGAGACACTGAGCCAGCATGAAACAAATGATACATCCTGCTGTTGCGCACCAAAAACGCCCGCAAGCGCCACTCCAATAATCGGAAAAGCCGCCAATCAAACTGGCTACGGTCAATATATTTTCCATCCTGGAAGAAGAAAACGTCACGTTTTTTTCGATTGCTTGCAGGGGATTGAGCTGGCAAAATAGAGAATGTAACATCTACCGGCTCGTTTTTGGGAAGGATCACAAATGAGCGCATCATTTGACGTAGCTGGTTGGCAAATTGCCCTTCAGTAGTACACACTCGAATACGTTTATCTAATACCTGGTAACTTTGATCCAGAGTCCAATTTAATGTTGAAAACGGCCGTGTTGATATGATCTCGCTCTGTTTTAGCATCACTTCCATGATTCACATTTTGGAGAAAATTGAGGATGGAGGATAAGTCACTTGCGTTAGCTTTCACTACCACTTTTACTGCCGCTGCTGCTGCCGAAACCACTCAGTTCGTTAGTGTTGAGGGTGCTCTTGGACACGGTGCGAATAATCTCCACCCGAGGGGTAAAATAAACTAGGCCTAAAGCGGCCAACCCAGATTGCTTTATCATTTCTCGCCGACTCATCGTTTGTCTTTTTGACATCGGGAGGCGTTCTTGCATCAATTCATCTTTGCTATCCATTTTTTACATCCTTTTCAGCTTCAGTAAATAATCCCTTCATCTTCTTTGCCAATAACCCCATTTCCTGGAATTCTCCGATCGTGCGACACACCTCTTGAACAACTTGTGTCTCTGGCAAGGAAAAAGTGGTAGATATTTCCCTAGCTATCGAATGCATGTCTCGCATCCCGTCACACAAATACCAGATCAAAGCCGCACCACTATTGATGCAATAGGCAAGATCACGGCTCTCATCATACAGAAAGAGCTCTTGCCCTACCATTTCTTCAACTATATTGGCTTTAATTATTGGCCTGTGGGTGAGTGTCATGTCGTGGTTCCTTTTAGAGGCATAATTAGGACAAATATCCAGAGTGCAATAAAATCTGCATGGCAAATTCGTTAATTTGCTTTGATTCAGTTTAGGCTGTTTTGGGGCTAAGGTAATACATAGCGGGCTGCATAATTTGTCAGCAAAATCCAAGCTCCGCCCCCAGATGCAGTTGCATCAGAGAGTATTAGATCGGATAGATATGCTCCGGAGCATTGGCTACAACAGAAACATAACGTGACAAACTGGAGGGAAAAATTCATCAAATCAGGGTAGCATCGAGAGTATTCTTAGGATGTTGGTATTCGCCTAATGACTTTCCCATTATTAAATCTTGCACAGAACTGGTACAATTCCTCAGATTATTGGGGGTAACTTACGGTTAGCCTTACGATTTGGGACACGTTATCATCCACTTCAATACCTGAATTACGCGCCCGAAGTGGAGGCCTACATCTCACTTCACCTAACGTTTTATGTGCCTGCCGTGTCCTCGTGTGCGTCGATGCCTTGTTGGTTCTTCCACAACTGCTTCAGGCGGTGCCTTTTCAATATCAGCTACATCAACCTGTATCAGACTCATACGGCCAAGGAAGTTTAGAAGAACACGAACACGGGTGGCGGCTGACGATGGCTTTTCAAAGATTGCGATCATATCAGCAAATGGGCCCTTATTCATTCGGACTTTGTCCCCGTGCTTAAAGCCTAATCGGTTCGTTTTTCGATCAACATCATAGGCAGCGAGTTGATTCTTAATCAGTTCAATAGCCTGAATAGGAATCACAATGGGTTTTTCATCGGAGGAAACCACATATCGTAATCCTGGTGTCCATATCCAACGCGAGGCTGGGGTGCTTTGTAAATCGATACGCATAAATAAATAATTGGGAAAAAACGGCAGTTTTCTCTGGATATTGGCTGATGGTGGTGGAGCAATTTCCGGTAAAAATGTCTCAATATTCCGCCGCTGCAGAGCCGCTTGAACACGATGTTCAGCATTTGGTTTTGTATAAAGAGCATACCATTGCTTCATTTTAGTTAGTCCCTCCTGATTTTTGTTGTCGGCAGAGTAACGCGCATAGATGTACAGATATAACTGTCTGTTTTAGGTGGTATTGAGAGTATTCTGGCAGAATAGCGAAAAAGTTCTTTGAGCGCTATCAGGACATCAATAGCGGGTAATAATAGTACTCAAAACAGCACTTTTTGATGTCCTCAGGCACCTAAAACAGACTCTTAATTCAAGCGATTTGACTTTTTCGACAAGATCCTAGTTGAAATGTTAAACTGGCATTGTGCAAAAGATGGGTCAATCAAAATAAAGTGATGATAGCATATATAGGGTCACCTTTTTTAAAAACGAGTTCTAGAGTACCCTGCCTGTCCTTATATTTTGACTGTAACCGCTCCGTAAACGCTTGTTCGTCTTCTCCGAGAATCGGTTTTTCAGTTATGGACATGCTTGTCAAAAAAGCAGTTCCACGATCTAACGAAAACTTTTTACGTCCGAATTGCATTGACTCCATATTTACACCTTTCCCTACTCCAGTTTCCTAAATAGGTAAGCCAAAATTATTTCGGAAATATTTCGGTAATATTGGCAGCCTACCTGAGAAAACCACGAGAAATAGAATGCACAAAACAATAATCATGCACTCATGTCTAAAAACAGATTATCCTGCACCTTATGGAGTTCATTTCTGGTTCAGAACATCTCCAAACGGTAGCTTCTTATTTTAGAAGTGAATTAATTTTGAATATCGACTTGACACTTGCGACGAGAAACGGCCTTTCTTAAATAGAGGTTAAACAGATTACAATGCTAACGTTGACCTTGACTTAGATTACTTTAACCTTATTAACTCGAGTTTAGACAAAACTCGTCCAATGAAATGAAAAAGAGCGGTCTGTGACTTGCACAAACCGCTCAACTGGTAGATTTTTGATGTGTGAAAACCAAAACTACCAGAGAGCAACTTAACAAAATAATAGAATTTAGACAAGCAATTCATCAAAACTGCCTGACAAAATACCGTGATGCCCAGTTTGACCTGATGGACAGCGTACTGAGCAACCAACGGGTAAGCAGCTATGCTGAATTGACGCTGAGTCCGCAATTTAAACGGCAATGGCATAGTGGCTATCAGGGCATCAAAGCCGGGCGACAAGACAAGCAGGCTGTGGCCAACTTACTCCATGAGCAGCTGCCGTCAACGGGCCTTCGAGTCTACGCGCTGGATACAACCATCTGGCCGCATCCCCGAGCCAGAACGCTCAACGGACTGGTCTACGAATACAATGCCACCTTGAGTCAGGGACAAACCGTCATCAGCAAGGCTCACGTTTACTCCGGTTTGTGCTGGATTCCTCAACGGAAGGGGAGCTGGGCCTTACCGCTGAGTATGCGTCGACTGCCGGTGACCCGTACAGCCGTGACCATGGGTGTGGCGCAAGTGAAGCAGTTCATTCGTCAACGGGGTGCTGTCAACGATGAGGTGGTGGACATTATCGCCAGTGATGGTCACTATGGCACCCATCTGTATCTGTCAGCCTTCAAAGATGAGAAACAACTCGGGGCCATTACCCGTTTGCGTTGTGACCGTGTCCTGATGGGACCCCCACCAATCTATTCCGGCCGGGGGCGTCCTCCGGTTCATGGGAAACGCTTTGCTTTCAAAGAAGCGGAGACCTGGTGGGAACCTGATGAACAGGTGCAGTTTGCAGATGCGCATCATGGACAAGTTGAACTGCAAGCGTGGCACCATTTGCATGCCAAACAAGATGCCACTACTTCATTCACCGTGATTCGTGCCCAAATCCATCAGGAACGCACCGCCAAAAAATGGCCAAAGGCAATCTGGTTAGCCTACATCGGACCCGAATTGGCTATTCGTAAGGCCTGGGAATGTTTCGACCATCGCTGGGCCATCGAACCGCAGTTCCGCTTTCGCAAACAGCAGTTGCATTGGACATTGCCGATGTTTCAGTTGGCACAACGGTGTGACCGGTGGTCCCAATTGGTTGACCTGGCCTACTGGCAACTTTATTTGGCCAGAGACATCGTCGCTGACCAACCCAGACCGTGGCAATCTTCTCTGGATTTATTGACGCCAGGCCGTGTTTTGCAAGGCTTTAGTCAGCTCTTCAGCCGATTAGATTCACCTTCACCTTTCCCCAAACGTCGTGGAAAATCGCCGGGTTGGGTCAAAGGCAAGCGACGAGGCAAACGGCCGAAGCGAAAACCGGCAAAACGTAGCCCGAAACGGCGTCAAACAGCCTGATTTCGGTCTAAATTCTATTGTTAATGTACATTTTTATGTTGGCGGTGAAGCCACCGCCAATTTAGGTTTTATCTAAACTCGAGTTAGGGAGGAATTAAAAGAAAATGTTAATTCTAGAAACTTTAATGGTTACGGTTGGGCCGGCTATTGCCAAAGCTTTATTAAAAGTGTGGTTCAAAGACGCAGATA
>CBDUOF010000446.1:0-4733 GCA_965368765.1 uncultured Anaerolineae bacterium
GCAACAATTGGGAGCAACGGCCGTTGCTGTGCGTTCCTCGGCCACAGCCGAAGATTTACCCAACGCCAGCTTTGCCGGGCAGCAAGACACTTTTCTCAACATTCGCGGCGAAGCGGCGTTGTTGGACACTGTTAAACAGTGTTGGGCCAGTTTGTGGACAGCCCGCGCCATTGCCTATCGTCAGCGGCAGGGGATTGATCCGGCCAGCGTCAGCCTGGCGGTGGTGGTGCAGGTGCTCGTCGCTGCAGAGGCGTCTGGCATTCTCTTCACTGCCGACCCCACAACGGGCGAACGTGATCACGTTCTCATCAATGCCGGCTGGGGCCTGGGTGAGGCGATTGTGGCTGGGTTGGTGATGCCGGATACGGCCGTGGTCGATAAAACCAACTGGCAGATTGTGTCTCATGAAGTCAACAAAAAAACAACAATGACGGTGCGGACAGAAACGGGGACTGCGGAAACGGCCGTTCCGGTCGAACAGCAGAATGAACAGGTGTTGGGGGAGGAAACGGCCGTTGCCCTAGCCAAACTCGGCGCACAGATCGAAACCCACTATGGAACGCCAGTAGACATAGAATGGGTCGTCACCGACGGTAAAATACAGATCCTGCAGGCCCGCCCCATCACCTCCCTGCCGCCTGCCCCACTCAAAAATGTAACCTGGGAGCCGCCTGCGCCCAATACCATCTGGATGCGCCGCCAAATTGTCGAACACATGCCCGAACCACTCTCACCACTGTTTGAAGATCTGTATTTGCGCCAGGGAATCGATAAATCCATCGGCACACTCATAGAGACGATGGCAGAAATGGGTGGCGCAGAATTAAACTGGGAAGAGATGTTGCCCCATGGCTTCGCCGGAACCATTAACGGCTACGCCTACACAACCGGCAGCTTCAATATGTCTGGTGAAAACCTGAAGGCCATCCTCAAGATTTATGCAAACATTTCCAAATTTTTCAAATTACCTGGGTTCAATTGGGAGGGTGTTGCCCTGCCTACCTATCAAGCCAGCATTGCCCATTGGGGCAGCCTCAATTTGGCTCAGGCAACAGATGAGGAACTCCTGCGTGGCATCGGCGAATTGGCAACGGCCGATAGTGCCTACTGGTGGGGATCGGCCCTAAATTTAGGACTGTCGCGGATTCTTGACCCGGTATTTGGTTGGCTGCTGCGCTCGCCATTCATCCGGTATGCTTTGCCAGAACCACGCCCCGTTGCGGCCTCCTTCTTACGTGGATTTGACTCAAAGGCACTGGATGCCCAGGCGGACATGGAAGCCCTCGCGGACCTCATTCGTAATTCGGCGGAGATGCGCGATATTGTTGTCAATGCAGATGCAACGCTTATGATAAAGGCACTGTCCGGACATCCTGGCGTAGAACCTTTGTTAGAGGGAATCCAGCAGTTTCTCGACACATACGGCCATCAGATTTACAACCTTGATTTTGTTGACCCCACCCAAAGCGAAGATCCTACCCCCATCTTGTTGAGTCTGAAGGCGCTGGTGAAAAATCCCCCGGATCAAGATGTGCGGCAGCGGCAAGCCAAAATGGCTGAAGGGCGAGAAGCGCTGGTTGTCACCACAAGACAGGCGCTCAATCCGTTTTCAAGAAAGCTGTTTGATTTGCTATGGGGATGGACGAAACAGTACGCACCCTATCGCGAAAACGTGATGTTTTTTATGGGTGCAGCCTGGCCCACCTTGCGCAAGTTAGCCCGTGAACTTGGGCAACGCCTGAATGATTCTGGCTCAATTGCCCAGCCCACTGACATCTACTACTTGAACAGCGCCGATATAACAGCGGCGATTGAAGCCCGTGCCACTGGGCAAAGCATCCCTAATTATGCGCCATTGGTTCAAGAGCGGCGTACTTTACGTGAAGCGCGTAAGCTGCTGACGCCATTGCCCACAGTTCCCGAACGTGGTGAGATGAAATTTGGTCCCTTCACTCTTTCCATGTTTAACCCTACGCCTCATGATGCGGTCAATGAAGGGCCGATTTTAGAAGGGTATGCTGTCAGCACGGGCCGCGTTGTGGCTCCTGCCAGCGTGATTCGTTCGGCGGCAGAATTTGACCAAATGCAGCCCGGTACAATTCTGGTTTGCACGACGACGACCCCGGCCTGGACGCCGCTCTTTTCCCAGGCGGTTGGTCTGGTAACCGATGTAGGCGGTGCGCTGGCGCATGGCTCGATTGTGGCGCGGGAGTATGATATTCCGGCGGTGATGGGGACGGGTATCGCCACAGAGCGTATCCAATCAGGGATGATGTTGGCGATTGATGGGGATAAGGGGACCGTGACGTTGTTGGATGAGGTGGATGAAACGGCCGTACCTGATGAAGCCCCTCTCACAAAGTCGCCCGCTCGAAAAATGGTGGTGGCTGCCTTGGCAGCAGGCGCAATCATTGGGTTAATTGCCTGGTGGAGAAAACGCAAGGCGAGCTAGAAGAACTGGCTGTTTCAACCAAACGGCCGTCATTAACCAAACCATGCGGAAACTCGGGTATTTTCTGACCGCCAATGGCTTTTGTTCTGGTTGCGGTTGATTTAAGAATGCATTGCTTCCCAGACCGCCAACAGGCGGCGATGGGTCAGTACCTTGTTCAGATAGTCGTGCTGCTGTGTACGGCTGCGAATGCCCCGGGCGACGGTTTGGATGCGGTTAACGGCCGTTTCCAGCACCTCGTTTGCTCGCTCATCGCCTACCGCTTGCAAAATCTGAAAACAACTCCATTCCGCTCGCCCCGACTCACGTGTGCCGCCGGACTTACCCTGTGCAATTGCATCCAAGAGCTGTTCTACAAAAGAGAACGCCCGCGCCGTGTCGCCCGCCTGCAGCGCCACTTCGGCTAACCCAGACCAATTCACCCCCAACATATGAGCCTGCCCTAGCTCGGCGCGAATAGCAACGGCCGTTTCATACGCCTCCCGCGCTGCTTCATATTCACCCAATCCTGCATAGGCATGACCGATATGTGTCCAAGCAAATCCCTCTTTCGACCGCTCTCCAGTTTCTGCAATGACCGCCAGCGCCTGCTGCCCATACGCCAATCCCTCATCATACTGTTCTCTTTTGCCCCCTAGCAGGCTGAGACTGCACAAGATCCAGGCTTCGCCCCGTCGGTCACCAATATCGCAGCGAATTGCCATCGCCTGCTCATAATTCACCTGCGCCTGGGCAAAATCCCCCAGGCACATGGCGACGTCACCTAAATTTCCCAGGATGATCCCGACGTTCAGTCGGTTGCCAAACGTTCGGTCAATGGCCAGCGATTCCTCATAATAACGTTTGGCAGTGATCAATTCGCCAAGGTGCATGGCCTGTAACCCTAAATTGTTCAACTTATCGCCAATCCGCTGCTGGTCACCAAGTTGACGGTCAATTTGCAGCGATTCCTGGGCGATCTGCTGCGCCTCAGCAAAACGTCCTGTCCAGCCACGAATCAGGGCGACTGTGTTAAGAATCGAGCTTTCGCCACGGCGATTGCCCATAGCGCGCATGATGTGCAGCGCTTCCTCACAATATGCTTCGGCACGGGGATAATCGCTCTGGTCAAATACGGTGACGGCAAGCACAGCCAGGGAGAGACTTTCCTGATGTGAATTGCCTATCACTCTCGCAACGGCCAGTGCTCGCCGAGCGTGTTCCTCCGCTTTGTCCAACTGCCCCATCGTACGATGGACAATGCCAAGCTGTTGGTGAGCAACCGCCTCACCTCGCAGCCACCGATCACTGGTTGCCAGGCGACTGGCATGCGTCAATTGGGTGATGGCAGCTTCTGTATCGCCCTGTATACGCAGCCCTCGCCCCAATTGTAAGATGGCTGCTGCCCTTAGCTGAACTGCTTCAGGCGGTAGTAAAGGGATGGCCTGCCGTACATCTGCCAGGGCCTCTTCGTTCAGCCCTTGCTGCAGTTTAAGCGCGGCCAGGCTGGTTAGAAGTTGGCCTAAAAGTAATGATAGCGGTGGCTCACGCTCCCCCTCCAGTGCGGAGACGGCTTGCTGAATTAACAACATGCCCTCTTGTGCTGAAGCAGCCAGCGTATAAAAGGTGGTGAGCGGGGGCAGGGCCGCAGCAAGGATGTCGTACTGTTTGTACGTCACGCTCCATTGCCATGCCTGGCGAATGTTGTCAAGCTCAGCATGAATTTTGGCAACGGCCGTCTTCGACTCTTTCTCCTCAATTTCTGTTCCTAACTCGCCCAGCCAGTTAAGGAAATAATGTGTATACCGCTGCTTTATCACTTGGCTGTCAACGTGCGCAAACTTTTCTGCGGCAAATTCGCGCAGCAGGGCGTGCAGTTCATAACGGCCGTCTTCCACAAAGTTGAGCAATGACTTATCCACAAGTGTCATTAGACCGTCAAGCGAAGCCCGCGTTATCGATTGCGCCGCCTCGCGGCTAAAGCTGCCGCGAAAGAGGGACAAATTGGCCAGCAATATTTGCTCAGCCGGGGCTAGTAGCTGCCAAGAGTAGTCAAAGGTGGCACGCAGACTGCGGTGGCGTTCGGGCATGTTGCGCAGGCGCGTTGTTAGCACATCCACATTGTGGTTTAAGTTTTGGGCAATCTGCTCGACCGTCTGCGAAATGGTTAGCGAGGCCGCCAGCTTAATGCCCAGCGGCAGGCCTTTTACCAGGTGGCAGATGGTCACAACGGCCGTGTAATGCTTGGAAAAATCAAAGTCCCGTTTGAGCCGCTGGGCCGTTTGCTGAAAAAGCTGAACTG
>CBDUOF010000447.1:0-4713 GCA_965368765.1 uncultured Anaerolineae bacterium
AACAGTAACGGCCGTAGCTGCTCCAAGAGCGGCGATAGTGACAGAGGCTTCCCGACCGGATCATCCACAAAACGCAACACAAAACGCTCTTTCGGGCGGCTATGGCGGGCCATCTGAGCTGCTGCCTCGGCAGTGTTGCCAACACCCGTTACTTGCTCTCCATAAAGGGCAACCCAACGACCAGCGTAAGCAGATAAATCTAACAAACCACTACTCATCGTAACGACTCAATTACACAAATGCCCAGCTACGACCTAAAGATTCACGTTCGTAATTGGGTACTTATAGGTTTAAATGGGCAAAAACTTCTGGCTTAAGTACGGCAATAAAGGGCAAATTACGGTACACCTCATCAAAATCCAAACCATAGCCTACCACAAATTCATCAGGAATATCAAAGCCAACATAATCAACCTTGACATCAACTTCCCGGCGAGATGGCTTGTCCAGCAGTGTGCAAATTTTTAGCGAGGCAGGCTGGCGCGCCAGCAGTGTCTGGCGCAAATAACTCAGGGTGTGGCCGCTGTCAATAATATCTTCAATAATCAGCACATTGCGCCCGGCCAACGGCTGCTTGAGGTCCATAATAATTTGCACGGCCCCTCGGCTGGAAACGCCACCACCGTAGCTTGAGATGCCCATGAAATCAAGATGATGCGGCCGTTTCAGGGCGCGGCTCAGGTCAGACAAAAAGATGTAGCCGCCCTTCAAGACACAAATCAACAGCAGATCCTCTTCGTCCGCATAATCAGCCTCTATGGCTGCAGCGATGGTGGCAACTTGCTGTTTAAGCTGCGCTTCGCTAATTAGAACATGGTCGATATCTTCGTATAAGTCGTGCAGTTTCTGGCTCATTTTTCACCTTTCATTTGCTAAAAAGTTCACAGGAAATCCTGCGAGACTATTGCTGCTTTCCGCCTGCTCCGCTTGCTCGATGACTGAATCCCTGACTGAGGTGCACACCAGCCAGCTTTGAAGAAAAACTGAGCGAAAAATGCTGCAATGACGCAGCCCAATTCAGACGCTTCATCGACCGCCATTACAGGGTTGAACAAATACAGGCTTAGTGGCTCCCGTTGCGGGCCGGCAAGACCTGGTGACACTGACGACAGCGCGCTTCGTAAACTTCGGCCGCCCCTACCAACACGATGGGATCATCAAACGCGGCAGGATTGCCATCAATCAGGCGCTGAGTTCGGCTGGCTTCTTCGCCACAGGCCACGCAAATAGCGTGGAGTTTGCTCACCATCTCGGCTCGCGCCAGCAGATCCGGCATGGGACCAAAAGGCACTCCCCGAAAATCCATGTCTAACCCGGCACAGATGACGCGCCGACCTTGTTCAACAAGCTGCTCGCAAATGTCAATGACGGCCGTATCAAAAAACTGCACCTCATCAATTGCCACGACGGTTGTGTCGGCGTCAAGTGTTTCTAATATGCGCTGCGATGAGGCCACCGGCAGCGCTTCAAAATCAGCGCCGTTGTGTGAGGTGACCTTTTCAGCATGATAGCGGTTGTCGATGACTGGTTTGAACACCTGAATTTGTTGGCGGGCAATTTGGGCGCGGCGCAAGCGTCGGATAAGCTCCTCCGTTTTGCCGCTAAACATACTGCCGCAAATAACCTCAATGCGGCCTCGCGAATGTTTAGTCATAGTTCCTCCAATTTAATGCTGTAACCATCCTTAAAACAAGAAAGGGCAGATACGTTTTCGCATCTGCCCTTTTAAAATCAATCTGATTGCCCAGCCGAAATTAGTCTATGAGACCTTCGGCGCGCAAGAAGCGTTTAATATCAATCAATGCTTTCTGACCAATGCCAGGCAACGCCAGGAGAGCATCGTCGCCCTGGCTAAGCAGTTCAAGCACGTCACCCACCGTGGTGACATCTGCTTCCAGAAGTGCTTTGGTGGCTCGTGTGCCCAAATCCATGCCGTCGACCGTCAGGTTAACTGGCTTGGCTGTTTCCTGGATAACTTCTTCTTCTTTGACCAACTCTTCACGCCGCTGCAGACGACGCATGAAGCGATCTACCTGGCCTTCAGTATCTACCAAGCGCTGCGTGCCGGTGTAAAAAGGATGCGTACCAGACCAGATTTCAACGCGAACCTCTGGCTGAGTAGAACCTACCGTCATGACGACTTCGCCATCAACAATAACTTTGGCATCTGGATACCATTTGGGATGTATTTCTTGTTTCATTTTGCCAACGCCTACCTTAACTTTCCACCGGATATACGCTGACGTATTTACGGCCGTGTTTCGTTTCGAAAGTGACTTGTCCTTCAATCATGGAAAAAATGGTGTGATCTTTCCCCATACCAACAGCAGTGCCCGGCTTAATTTTTGTGCCGCGCTGGCGGAGAATGATGTTCCCGGGAATCACGTACTCACCGCCGTATTTTTTTACGCCCAACCGCTTCGCATTGCTATCACGGCCGTTTTTCGTTGAACCTGCACCTTTCTTATGTGCCATGTCACTCGCTCCTTTAGCCTGCTACGATCTCATCAATCCGCAGTCGCGTGTAGCTCTGCCGATGACCCTGACGCCGACGATATCGCTTCTTGGGCTTATATTTCCAAACAAAAATCTTCTCGCCACGATATTGCTCAACAATAGTCGCTTTGACAGAGACACCTGTCACCATTGGTTGACCAACTGTTACCTCATCGCCATTCGCCAGGAGCAAGACATTTTCAAGTTCAATCTGCTCACCGACTTCAAAAGGCAGCTTTTCGACGGAGAAGCTGTGCCCTTCTTCGGCGCGGTATTGCCGGCCACCACTTTCTACAATTGCGTACACGTTGTACCTCCAAAAAAAACCAGCATCTTGCAAAAGCAAACATCTTAACGCCAATCAGCCAAGGGAATTGCTTTAGTTTAGTAGATGCCGGTGTAAAGATTGTAATTTGCCTGGGCAGTGGTAGGAATCCCAGACACGAACGAAGATTATAGCTTGGCGAGGGGGGATTGTCAAAATAAAAAACGGCCGTTCGCAAGCGAACGGCCGTCAACAAAAAGAGCCTGGGGAATATTTTGCTTCGACGCAGCTAAAGTAGCTTATTTAGCAATATGGATAATCTAAATTTACGCTGCGAGTCACTGAGGGACGGGAAGGCCATTGGCTGCATGGTTGGCGTTGAGGCTGGTTCAGTTTCTGGAGCAATGAGCGGTTGGTTAATGCCCAGAACCGTATATTCCTGTGGTGTTGGCTGCTCTGACTGGTTAATACTTTTATGCCCGAAAAAAGCTGCAAATGGTTTGCTCATGGATGATCCTCCTAAACACACCTTGTGCCACAAATATACAATTACAATTTCCAATACGGTTAGTTGCTTTGCTAAATATCAGGTGGTTGTCTGTGGCAAACATCCCGATTTAAATAGTGTAATCTCACAATGGATCAGCGACTGTCTAATACATTACAAGCGGCTGGTAAAAAATGTGTAACAAAGCGCCGCGATTCCTGGCATTCCTTGACAGATATCATGGGAATTCGGTCGCTAGAACGTTGGGTAGTCGCTTAAAGCAGGTGCTTTCCAAAGCGAAATTGACCATCGTGACCGTCTTGTTTTAGAGGCCATGGCGCTGAGAGATGACGGCCCGTTCGCTCTTAATAGCGCTTATCGCCTGGACTTTTTTGGCTGAAGTTAGCGCATGACAATGGGCAGATAAAGGCTGTTTGGCCAGATAAAAAATTCATCAAAACCGATGTCAAAGCCGCTGCCGAACGGCCGTATCTCCCCATCAAAATCATCCATAAGACCCGCATCGGTTCCAACATCAATGGCGGCTGAACCGGGCCCCAAATGATAATTGTCCAGCAACGGGTCAATAAAGTTTGGATTGCCCGTTGCATTATTGGCACCGCCGGAAACAAGACCTTGGCTGTCGCTGATGTTGTCCCAAAATAGGTTGTAATCCTGGCTCACGCTGCCGTTCAGGTTATCGATGCCAATCTCGGCTTCGGCAATAATGCTGTTGGTCACCGTCAAATCGCTGTTGACATTGTGAACGGCCGTCCCGCTGCCAACGGCCGTGACGTGCTCCATATCCACGCTGAAAGAACTGTTTAGAAAAAGCTGCGCCCCGGCCAAGGTCGCCGTGTTGCGGGCAAAGAGTGAATTTTGCACCCAGCCATATAAAGTCCCATGGAAAAGAGCGCCCCCGCGCCCGCCACTATTGCCAATAAAGGCACTGTGCGTCACCGTCATCCAGCTACCAATATAAACAGCGCCCCCCTGATCGGCGCTTTGATTGTCAATAAATCGGGAACTATAAACCTCAGCCTGACCAAAGGAGAGCAACGCGCCGCCGTCGCTAAAGGCTGTGTTGCTAATGAAGGTGGCATTGGTCAACGTCACGCGTCCGCTGGCATAGAGACCGCCGCCGCTGGACGCCGTCGCCTGGTTGTTTTCAAAGTGAACATTTGTCAAACGTGAATGACCCTGCACAACAGCACCCCCACCCTGGCCTGGCCCGCTGTTGCTTATAAATGTTGTGCCACTGATGGCGGCCCCAATGGTTGACCACAGCCCACCACCCAGACCCGTGCTTGATTGATTGTTTTGGAAACGGCCGTTGGTAATCTGAATTTCTCCCGCTGCATAAACACCCCCGCCGCCAAACTGCCCGGTGTTGCTGAGAACCTCGACGTTATTCAAGGTCAACGCGCCCAAACTGCGTATACCGCCTCCGGCGTCAGCGGCAGGA
>CBDUOF010000448.1:0-4711 GCA_965368765.1 uncultured Anaerolineae bacterium
TTTCGGCGATAAACTTGTGGGTGACCTGACGATGCGCTTTTTGCACGATGGCTTGCCGCCACGCCACATGACCGCCAAGTGGGAGCCCGTCAATCCGGCTGCCCTCGCCCTAACCCGAGGCATCGAAACCACGCTGTCGCAACGTCTTCTGGCCCTCCTGGCTCACCCGGACATTCGCAGCAAGGAAGCGGTGATTCGCCGCTATGATCATGAGGTGCAGGGCGGAACGGCCGTCAAACCCCTCACGGGCGTGGCCAATCATGGGCCTGGTGATGCGACGGTTATAGTGCCGCAAGATTCGTTACTGAAGGGGATTAGCGAGTGGAGATTGGAGATGAACGACCAATCTTCAATCTTCAATCTCCAATCTCCAAAGGGCATTGCCCTCAGCAACGGCATCTGCCCCAATTACACCGATCTAGACCCCTACGCCATGGCCTGGGCAGCAACCGACGAAGCCATGCGCAACGTCGTCGCTGTGGGTGCAGACCCAGATCAGGTTTCCATTTTGGACAATTTTTGCTGGGGCAATCCCAATTTACCAGACCGATTGGGTTCGCTGGTGCGCTGCGCCCAGGGCTGTTACGATGCGGCCGTTTCGTTCCAAACCCCGTTCATCTCTGGCAAGGACAGCCTGAACAATGAATACACCGGGGCCGACGGCGAGAAACACGCCATCCCCGGCACGCTGCTCATTTCGGCGATGGGGATGGTACCCGACGTGAGCAAAACGGTGACGATGGATTTGAAGCAGGCGGGCAACTTTATCTTTGTTGTGGGCGACACCCGTGCGGAGCTGGGCGGCAGTCACTTCAATCAGGTCGGGGGCCGCGCTGAGGGCAGCCGTACCGTGCCAAAACCAGTCAAAGACAGTCTGACCCGAATGCGCCTGCTGCACCAAGCTATCCAGGCTGGACTGGTGCAAGCCTGCCATGACTGCGCTGAGGGCGGTGTTTCTGTCGCCCTGGCGGAAATGTGCCTTGCCGGGCGCATCGGTGCCGAATTGCAGCTGATCCACGTACCGCGCGATTGGCACGCTTCGTACTCCACCGACGAGGTGGTGCTCTTTGCCGAATCGCTGAGCCGCTTTCTGGTGGAGGTTCGTCCCGAAGATGCGCCCCGCTTCCGCGAACTGCTGGCCGACGTGCCGCACGAATGTGTGGCCGTGGTTGGCGGGGAGAAGCTGGTGGTAAACGGCCGTACCGGTGCACCCATCCTGAATTTGACCGTTGAGGAAATGGAGCAGACGTGGCGCGGACACATAGATGACAAGGCGACTGCGATCTCCGGTCGCTTAGGACTAGGTGACAAGGTAAAAGAGCAACCGATCACCTTGTCATCCAGCCACGCGGTCACCATGTCGCCAAAAGTCCTCATCCTCCACGCCAACGGCACCAGCCGGGACCACGACGCGGCGCTGGCCTGTACGCTGGCGGGCGGCGAGCCGGAGATTGTGCACATCAACCAGCTGCTGGCCGGAGAGCGGCGGCTGGCAAATTATGGCATGTTGGTGCTGCCGGGCGGCTTTTCCTACGGCGATAATTTGGGCGCGGGCGTGCTGTGGGCGCTTGATTTGCGGGAGCGGTTTGGGGACGCGTTGAAAAGTTTTGTTGAAGACGGCCGTCCCGTCCTGGGCATCGGCAACGGCTTCCAAACATTGGTTAAAGCAGGCCTTCTCCCCGGAAACTCTCAATCTCCCCGGCAAGTCACGCTGACCTACAACCAATCCAACCAGTTTGAATGTCGTTGGGTCACGCTGCAACCCAATCCCAACAGCCCCAGCTTGTTTACCCAGGGCCTCCGCGAACCCATCTACTGCCCCGTTGCCCACGGCGAAGGCCGCCTGTCAGTGGCCGACGGGGCTACATTGATTGCCTTGCAGACGGAGCATTTGATTCCGCTTCAGTATTCAGTGAACGGAGCAAAGTCTCCAATCTCCAATCCCCAATCTCCCATCTCCTACCCCGCAAACCCTAACGGCTCCGTGCGAAACATCGCCGCCCTGTGCAATCCAGCGGGCAACGTGCTGGGGCTGATGCCGCACCCAGAGAACCACATTTTCCCCTGGCAACATCCTCGCGCCAGCCGAGGTGAAGGCGGGTTGATGGGGCTGCGGTTGTTTGAAAACGGCATTAGAAATGCTTGATGAAATGCAGAGGCGCAGAGACGCGGAGAAAAAACTCGCTGCGCCTCCGCGTTTCTGCGTTGAGGAAAAATCATGATTGAACGGATAGTTGTCGGTGTCATTATAGGTAGTATGTCGGATTGGGAGACGCTGGCGGAGATTGGCTGGCCGGCGGTATTGAAAACGGCCGTTTCCAGGTGAAATTTTATACGGCCGTTAAGTTATCGCTATTCCACCGATACTTGACTGTGCTATAATACACGCTCGAAATCCCAAGTGATTGGATTATCTTTGAACTATATTTTGGAGAGATATTATGTCTGGACATTCTAAGTGGTCCACCATCAAACATAAAAAGGCGGCTACCGATAAAAAGCGCGGCAAGATTTTTACCCAGCTAGCCAAAGAGTTAACTATTGCGGCGCGTGAAGGCGGGGGCGACCCCTCATTTAATACCCGATTGTCATTGGCAATTGACAAAGCAAAGTCAAATAATATGCCAAAAGACAATATCGAACGCTCGATCAAGCGCGGCACGGGGGAGTTGGAAGGCAGCGAGTTATTTGAGCTGATGTATGAGGCGTATGCTCCTAACGGCATTGGCCTGCTGGTGGAGGTTGTCACCGACAACAAGAACCGTGCCGTGGCAGATTTACGCCACGCGCTTAGCAAAAACGGCGGCAACATGGCCGACGGTGGTTCTGTGGCCTGGCAATTTACCCGCAAAGGGTACCTTGCGGTGGACGGCAGCGTTGATCACGATGAACTCTTCCTGGTTGCCGCTGATGCCGGAGCCGATGACATTCAGTTTGGTGAAGTTGCTGAGGTATATACTGAGTTGGAAACCTTTCAGGCCGTGCGCGACGCACTTAAAGAAGCAGGAATGGCTGTTGAAGAGGCCAGCATGGTGTATGAACCCAACAATGCAATTGAGCTTGGCGAAGCCGAGGCGCTTCAGGTGATGCGGGTCATCGAGGTCATCGAAGATTTGGACGATGTACAAAACGTCTACTCAACTTTAGAGATTAGTGACGAAGCCATTGCGGCAATGGAAGCAGCGTAGCCCGCTTCCTCATGCGCATTTTAGGACTGGACCCTGGCACGGCAACAACTGGGTATGGCATTGTGGATGCGGAAGATGGTGAATTTACGGCCGTTGTCTACGGTGTAATCAAAACCCCAGCCAAAATGCCCATGCCCCAGCGCCTGCAAATCATCCAGCAGGAGCTTCAGCAACTTCTGGATGAATTTAGGCCGGATACGGTGGGCATTGAAGAGGTCTTTTTTGGCCGTAACGTCACGACGGCGATTACGGTAGGCCAGGCACGCGGCGTTCTGCTGCTGACGGTGGCCAACGCCGGGCTACCAATTGGTGAATATTCCCCACCCAAAATAAAAGACGCTGTCACCGGCTATGGCAAAGCGGACAAAGCCCAGGTGCAGCTCATGGTGCGCAACTTGCTCGACCTGGAGGAAACGCCCCGCCCCGACGACGCCGCCGACGGCCTGGCTGTCGCCATTACCCATTACCATTACCAACGCTTTGCATCGCTATACGACTGATTCAGACAGCAATTGAGTAATTAACGCCTATGATAGCTTCTCTTAGCGGAACGATTCTGAAAATTGAACAAAGCAGCCTGGTAATTGGCGTAGGCGGCGTGGGGGTGCGCGTTTTTGTGCCGCGCACGGTGCTGGAAGATGTGGGCGGCATCGGTCGCTCGCTGCGGCTACACACCCATTTGATAGTGCGCGAGCAGGAGCTGTCTTTGTATGGCTTCGAGACGGAAGAGGATTTGCAGCTTTTTGAAGTGCTGTTGAGCGTTAACGGGGTTGGCCCCAAAGTGGCGCTGGCCATTTTGGCGACGCTGAGCCCGGAACTGCTAAAAAGTGCCATTATGCGGGAGGAAACGGCCGTTCTGCAGCGTGTCCCCGGCATTGGCAAGAAAACGGCCGAACGCATTATGTTCCAGCTGCGCGATAAATTGGACTTGTCTCAGGTGAGTACGGCCGTCCCGCTGGTAAGCGATGTCGATGCCGACGTGATCGATTTCCTGACCGGGCTGGGTTTCAGCATCGTCGAGGCTCAATCTGCCCTACAAAACATCCCCCGTGATGTCAAATCCTTCGACGAGCGCGTTCAAATGGCGCTACAGCATCTTGACCAGGGATAATCATGAACGAGCTTGAACAAGAAATTTGGGGCTTTTTGCATCGCCATTTGCAAAGTGTTTTTAGCAAGGATGTGGCTACCTACAAAGCGACCACGGCTGAAGATTTGTCATTATATGAATGGTTTATCACCCCGCATCGGCAGGATGGGCTCGATTTCCACCTGTTTATGATTGACCATAGTTGGGCAGGAACAGACAGTGATTTTCGCTACGATTTATGGGAGCCACGGGTGCAAATTTATGGCGAAGAGGGGGATGGGGTGATTACGGCCGTTGTTAGCTACACTTTCATGCTCTCCATTGCCAGCGAATCCGGTATTCAGCACCGCAGCCATAACGAAAGCCGCGTCCTGATTAAAGACGCCGCTGGTTGGCAAGTGGTTCATGTCCACAAATCTCCGGTGGACAGTAA
>CBDUOF010000449.1:0-4702 GCA_965368765.1 uncultured Anaerolineae bacterium
GCTCTGGCCCACAGGCGAATGTTGGTTTGACCCGCAAAAGAATCAAAAGTGATCCGCTGATCTGAATTGGCAGCCAGGTCGGCCAAATCTTGCTTGAGGCTGCTTTCCATGACGCCGACGCAGCGCAGCAGGATCCAGCCGGACTGTTCTGCTGACGTCAGCTCCTGGCGCAGGAAGGGCAGCACTTCCGTTTCTAGCAAGTAAGACATTTCGCGCCGGTTGCCCGGAAGACAAATCAGGATGCCGTTTTCTTCTTCCAGCATCAACCCGGTCGAGCCACTGTCGCCGTCGCCGAGCAATATGCCGCCTTGAATGCCCGGCGGTTCGGGGATGATAGGGCGTTGCGAAACGGCCGTTACGGCCTCCAGGGTAAAGTCATCCTTGCCGCTGCCCAGTCCGCCCGTGGCAATCACCACATCGGCCCGGCGCAGGGCAACCTGAAATGCATCGGCGATCATGTCTGGCTCGTCCCCAATGGTGATTTTACAGGTGAGACTGACGTTCACTTCACGCAGGCTGCGAGAAATGTAAGCGGCATTGGTGTCCAGGATGTCGCTTACGAGGAGCTCAGTGCCAATGCTGATGATTTCCACTTTCATGTTTACTACGATGATGCATCGACGTTGGATTGGGACAACATTAATTGGTATTGACGGATGGTTAGGTCGGTGTTGCGGATTTTAAAGGCCAAATCGGCGGCCAGATTTTTCATCAATTTGTAGCCCATTTCTGGATACGCATCGCACAACTGCATGAGTCGACGGCGGTCAATCTGGAGTATGAGCGTATTTGCCTGACTTACCCGAATGGTGGCTGTCCGCATTCCTTGGTCTACCAGGGCTACCTCACCAAAAACTTGCCCTTGCCTTAGCTCGGTAAGGAGCACCATTTCGTCTTCATCCACATCATCACCCACATAGGTCGGGTTCATCATCACTTCGACGCCGCCCCGTGCAATGACGTAAAGCTCCGTGGACTGCTCGTTTTCTTTCAACAAAATGTCGCTGGCTTGGTAGGTGCTTGCCTGGCAAATAGACGCCACTAACTGAAGTTGGGTTTCTGTGAAGGTATCAAAGATGTCGGTCACCTTCAAAATGGCGCTAATCGATGGCTGCATGAAGCTCCTCTTGTGCCAAGATTTAGATGCTTGCGTGCGGGCATTCTAGCATAAAGAAACGGCCGTAGCAATTGGGTTGCAGGTAAATGAAAGTAGGTCTCAAGGCGCCCAATCTGTTACTTTCCCCACGTTTTTTCCAGGACGCGTATCCAGTTCTTGTGGGTGATTTTCTCTAGTGCATCATCATCAAAGCCGTGCTCGCGCAGGGCGGCAATGAGCTTGGGTAGGCCAGCAGCATCGACCAGATCATGTGGCATGGTGGCACCGTCAAAATCGGAGCCAAAGCCGACGTGATCAATACCAATGCGGTCGGCAATGTAGGCAAGGTGGCGCACAATTTCAGAGAGGGACGTTTCTTCGGTGAAGCGGCCGTCTTGCCGCAAAAAGCCGATATGAAAGTTGATCCCGACCATGCCTTCTGTCTCTTTAATGGCGTCTAGCTGCTTGTCGGTGAGGTTGCGCGGCGAGGGGCACAGGGCGTGGGCGTTGGAATGGGTGGCGACCAGCGGCGCATTGCTAATCTTGGCGACGTCCCAGAACCCTTTTTCATTTAGGTGAGACAGATCAACCAGGATGCGCAGTTCGTTGCAGGTGCGCACTAGCCCTTTGCCCGCTTTGCTGAGGCCGGGGCCGGTGTTGGGCGATTTAGGAAAGCTGAACGGTACACCGTGACCAAACTTGGTGGGGCGGCTCCACACCAGCCCCAATGAGCGCAGTCCGGCGGCGTGTAAAATGTGCAGCGCATCGTAGTTGGTATCAATGGCTTCTGCGCCTTCGATGTGGAAGATGGTGGCAAAGACCCCGTCGCGTAGACATTGTTCTAGTTCCTGCGCTGTGCGCACAATTTTGACCTGACCTTCAGACGCTTTTTCAATTTCAAAGAGATGGCTGGCAACGGCCGTTGTAAAGCGCAACGCATCTTTGTGGCGGATGGGGTCGGGCAGCGGTACCTTGTACCCTTTCTTGGTCATCTTGATGCCCTTGAACTCTTCTTTTTTTTCTTTTTTGGTGAGGGGGCGGCGACGGTTGGGGGTGAAGACGGCAAAGAAGCCGCCAGCTAAGCCGCCTTCGCGGGCGCGAGGCAGGTCGATATGGCCCGTTTCAGAACGTTCGAAGAAGGAACGGCCGTTTCCCCGGTGTTCCAAATGCAGCTTGAGCAGTGTATCGTTGTGGCCATCAAAAATGGGAAAGTCAGACATGGTTCACCTCTTGGTAGTGGGCAATTAGACAAAGCCTCATCGCGCCAAGTATAGCCCAATTTCCCTCAGTTGTATCAAACAAGGGGACCTAAACGGTTATCCTTCTGTAACTGCTTTGATGAACCCGGGTGGACCATCTCCCAGGCTGACTACAATAGGACCCAAGACCAATCCATAGCGCCAGCTTTCCCAGGCAAGCGTCGCCTGACTGCCATCTGCAAAGGTGACCTGTAAATCAGCCTTCAGGCGGTAAATCGGATCATCATCGCGTATTGAACTGAAAAAACCACTTCCGTTTTCTAATTCGATCTGCCCGGTTTCCCAATTGGCAATTTCCTTGAGGGGAATGTCTGAATTTTGGTTTAGCATAGCTAAATCAGCCGCTTGACCGGGCAGAGCCTGGCCATTTTTTGCTAGCAGATTAGCCACGGTAGCGTTCACCGTGGCTTCGTGGGATAGATAGAGCATTTCTCTTTGAATCAAGATCACCGCGGCCAAGACTGAGAAGATAAGCAGGAACACAGCCGTTTTCTTTTTGGTCATGAGTTACCTCCATTTAAATAACCAAGATGTAAGCTGCCTTCAACGATAGCGTGCTGCTGTCGTCTTTTCTGGCTGATTGCGCCATTGTTTTGCTACGCGTTCTCTATAAGATAGTAGGTATTCCCTTGATGTAAGATGAAGTTGGTAACGGTGTAGCTCTGGGTAAATAGATTGGTGAAAATCTGGCGGGTGTGCAGCCGCCAGGCGAGCGCTAGCGGCATGTCGTTGGCTTTGATTGTCTGGAAATTGCTGGGGATTTGGACAAAATGGTGGGCTGCATTAACAGGTCTGAATGTTTCAGGTGGACGGCCGTTTCCCCCCACAGGATTCAAGATGAGATGATGCGGTACGGCCGTTTCCTCGCTATCTTCCCTCATCAACCGACTCTCAACGTGCGCACTGTTAATATGCCACTCTACCTGAAAGCGATCCGTGGGCAGGCCAGCGTTGATGCCCTCGAAGTTGCCATATAAATTTGTAAAATACGTCTTGCACACGCCCCCTAACTTACGCATATTTAGCCGGGCGTTGGCGGTTTCCAGCGGATCATAGGTCCAGGTAATCAAATCAAGCCCTTGCTGCTGCACCGCCTGCCGCTGCGCCAGCTTTAGCTGGTACCCAATGTTTTGTCGCTGAAAGTCTGGATGAATGCCCATCATGTGGGAGGCGTGTTTGAAACGGCCGTGTCCCATCCAGCCCACAAACCCCACTACAAACCCCACCAACCGCTCCCCGGCAAACGCGCCCAGCAGCACGCCCCCGTTTTTGTGGAAAGTGAGCAGCATATGGCTAGGCACAACTTCCAGATTGTCGTTCATTTGCCAGGCGTCGATTTGTAATTGTTCTACGGCCGTACAGCCCGTCGCGTCGGTAATGGGTTTAATTTCAATTTTTGTCATGAGTTTATCGAAAATAGCAGCAGCCAAGGCGCAAAAACACAGAGCTACACAGATAAGGCACGGCGTTACACAGAGATTTAGGAAAACCCTTCATCGTCTCTATGAAACTCTGTTTGCCTCAGCGAAACGCTGTGTTGCAAAAGATTTCTGAACTATAGCGAAGGCTCACAAAATATCAACAGAAACAACAAGACCCCCTGTCGGGGGCCTTGTCGCGGAAGAGAAGAAGAGGAGAAGAAGGAAAAGAGAAGAATTTATTACTTAACTGCCCAAAGGGTACCGTTTTTTTAATCAACAGTTTGTATTTTGTTTAACAAAACAACTATTCAGTTCAGTACCCTCCAGCAGTTAGCCCCAATACGTGGTTTCTGCCGGAATTTGGCCGAAGCTATCGTTGATAGGAGAAAGAAGCTCAATTTGTATCGGTTTTCATCATTTCAAGTGGAGGTAGACAATGGCAATTTCAATTGACAGCGCAACTGGGAATATTCGGGCAGGTGGTAATGACACCGATGGTGATTTGATTCTGCGCAGCAACGGCGGTCAAAATCGTTTTCATTTAGATGCCGGAGGCGGCAATATCTGGATTGGGGGCAATGGCGCCGATGGAGACATCATTCTGTTTCCATTGGGAGGTAGGAATGGCACATTGTCTCAAGCCACGATTCATATCGATGGCAGCGGCGCCAATATTTTTGCCGGTGGTAACGGTGCCGATGGTGATCTGGTGCTGAAAAGCACCGGTGGCACGAACCGTATACGACTGGATGCTGGCGGCGGCAATATTTGGGCAGGCGGCAACGGCGCGGATGGCGATCTGCTGCTCTTTCGCGCTAACGGCAACAACAGCGCCACAGCGCAAGCCACCATTCATCTGGATGGGAATGGAGCCAATATCTTTGCTGGCGGCAATGGTGCCGATGGCGATCTGGTTTTGAAGAGCC
>CBDUOF010000450.1:0-4695 GCA_965368765.1 uncultured Anaerolineae bacterium
CCTATCATTAGTCGCATCCCCAAGCCGCGTGGTGGTGACGACCGATTTGCCGTTCACCCTTATGCTGCGCGATGCGTCCCAATCGATGCAAACGGCCGTACCCAGCGGCACCACTGAAATTAAACTGGAATAATTAATGCCGGTATGGCATCACGAATCGGAGCCGCACACGACGCCTTGGCCTCTTTCTCTAATCTGCTATGCCCCAACTAACTGTCGCTACCATTAACTTACGCAATCGATCTGACCGCTGGCGCCAACGGCGGCATTTGCTGGTGGCTCAACTGCTGGACGTATTGCCCAATTTAGTTAGTTTGCAGGAGATCAGCTTTCCGATTGGCCAGGGGCGCTGGATTCGTAATCAGATTAATGCGCGATTGCCCGAAGGGAAACGGCCGTATCGCCTCATCCAAATCCGCAAACAGCATCCAGTGAACGGCTACCTGGAAGGCATAGGCGTCCTGAGTAACTTGCCCATCCTTTACTCCGACAGCCTTAATCTGGGGTATGGGGGCCGGGTGGCCCTGCGGGTCAACGTAGAGCTAAACAATCGCCAGCCGCTGGATTTTGTTGCCACACACTTACACCATATCAGCACCGATAAACAGGCTCGGCAGGAGCAGGCGCTGAGGCTATCTGGGTGGCTGGCTGATAACCGTGCCATTCCTGCGCAAGTCGTTGCGGG
Organism: uncultured Anaerolineae bacterium; assembly: GCA_965368765.1. Taxonomy (GTDB): domain Bacteria; phylum Chloroflexota; class Anaerolineae; order Promineifilales; family Promineifilaceae; genus Leptofilum. The sequence continues at coordinate 686 of CBDUOF010000450.1, forward strand.
TGATTTCAATGAGCTGCCCAACGGACCTGCTATCCAAACGATGAAGCAGCGATTTCGTTCTGCTTACCAATTGAGGCACGGCTTTGAGCCGTTGGCAACCTTTCCCACCGCGCTGCTGCCGCTTGCTGACTGGTCAGGCTGCCTTGATTATATTTTTGTCTCTTCAGGCATTCGCAAGGTGCCCCAAGTTAAGATTTTTTGTGATGTGCCTGCCCCGGATGATGACACGTTGTATCCTTCGGATCACGTCGGGTTGTTGGCCACGCTAGAGCTATAAATTTATGGGTCTTCAGGATTTTAGGGGTTCACACCATTCGTAGGGGCGCAACTCCGTGTGCGCCCAGAGTTGGCAGGCACGGAGGTCTGCCCCTACAACACGAAATCCCAAAGAGACAAATTTATCACTTTGGGCATTTAGCGAGCAGGTGCCCTACCTTTTATTGATAGGAGAAATTATTGTGAAATATGTTACCGGTTTGCGCTGTGTCATTTGCCAAAAGGTCTTTCAGCCCGATGAGGTGCTGTATGTCTGTCCTGATCACGGCGATGAAGGCATTTTGGATGTCGAATATGATTATGCAGCGATCCGTACCGAGATTGGGGAGGCTCTGCCTGCGGCGAGTGATGGGATGTTTGCCTATCGGCCGTTTTTGCCTGTGGCAGATTCTATTGCTGCTCCACCGCTGGTGGTTGGCGGCACCCCGCTACAGGCGGCACCAGGCTTGGCCCAGGCGGCTGGCGTGGCGGAGTTATGGCTAAAGGATGACGGCCGTAATCCCACTGGCTCGCTAAAAGATCGGGCAAGTGCCTTGGCCATCATGAAGGCACAGGAACTGGAAGCGGAGATCGTAACCACGGCCAGTACGGGCAACGCGGCGGCGGCATTGGCCGGATTGGCCGCCAGCGTCGGCCAAAAAACGGTCATTTTTGTACCGGCCGCTGCTCCGGCTGCCAAGATTGCTCAGCTTTTAGTTTACGGGGCAACCGTCCTGCTGGTCGAAGGAACCTATGATGATGCGTTTGATTTATGCTTGCAAGCAACGGCGCGTTTTGGCTGGTATTGTCGCAACACGGGCTATAATCCATACATGGCTGAAGGCAAGAAAACCGTGACTTTTGAGCTGTTTGCCCAACTTAGTCAGCAGCGAACATTGGATGCGCCCCCAATTACCCATTTGTTTGTTTCGGTAGGCGATGGCTGCATTATCAGTGGCGTTTATAAAGGTGTACGCGATTTGGTGGCAACGGGCTATTTGCCTGAGATGCCCAAAATTGTGGGCGTACAGGCTGCCGGGTCGGCCTATTTGCACGATGCCTGGGCCAACGATGAGGACGTATTGACGAAGCCACCCATCAAGGCCAACACCGTAGCAGACAGCATAAGCGCGGGTTTGCCCCGTGACCGCATCAAGGCGCTGACGGCCGTTCGTCAAACCAACGGTGCTTTTCTAACAGTGACGGACAGCGAAATTCTGGCGGCGATCCCCGCTCTGGCGCAGGGCAGTGGCGTCTTTGCTGAACCTGCTTCAGCAGCCACTTATGCCGGATTTTTAAAAGCAGCCCAAACGGGGCTGCTTGGCCCAGATGACCGGGTTGCCCTTGTTCTTACTGGCAATGGTTTGAAGGATGTGCAGTCGGCCATGAAATCTGTGGGACAGGCTGTCACGATACCGCCGGAGATTACGGCCGTTCAGCAAATCTTTAACAGCCATTGAAAAGAGTGATGGGTCAAGTGTGAGTCGCGAAACGTGAGAAGTCCGCCACTTTCACGACTTACTTGATCCTTATCACGCCAAAAATTACCTAAAGCGAATTATGAGCGAAACACAAAAACCCAAACCAACCATCTCTATCGTTTCCCCTGTTTACAACGAAGAAGCGGTGCTGGCAGAACTGCACCGCCGCGTTGCCCTGGTAATGGACTCACTGGATGTGACGTGGGAACTGTTGCTCGTCAATGACGGCAGCCACGATCACTCCGCACAGGTGATTGAAGAATTGCACAAGACCGACTCACGGGTGAAGGGCATCAGCTTTTCGCGCAACTTTGGCTTTCAAATTGCCGTGACTGCTGGGTTAAATCATGCTCAGGGCGAGGCCATTATCCTGACAGACGCCGATCTGCAAGACCCGCCTGAAATTTATCCGGAAATGATCGCCAAATGGCGCGAGGGATACGAAGTGGTATACGGTGTTCGCGCCAGCCGAGTGGGAGAAACCTGGTTCAAGCTGTTCACCGCCAAAGTTTTTTATCGCCTCATTCGTCGCATCACCAAGATTGATATTCCACTGGACACAGGCGATTTTCGCTTGATGGATCGCCGGGTGGTACACGCGATTAATAACATGCCTGAGCGTAACCGCTTTTTGCGCGGCATGATTCCCTGGGTTGGGTTTAAGCAAACCGGCGTGGAATATGAGCGAGCCAGCCGCTTTGCCGGTGAGTCAAAATTCGGCAGCGTGCGTCAGATGTTGCCGTTTGCCGTGGACGCCATCACCAGTTTTTCATATTTGCCGCTGCAGCTGGCCACCTACCTGGGCTTTATCATTGCTGGCATTAGTGGGTTGGCAATTTTGGCGGTAATCTTGCTCCGCTTATTTGGCCCGGAAAATCCGCTGGTTGGGCAGGCCACCACGCTGGTCTCGGTGCTGTTCCTGGGCGGGGTGCAGCTTATAAGCCTGGGTATTATTGGTGAGTATCTGGGGCGTATTTATGATGAAGTGAAGGGACGGCCGTTATATCTTGTGGATAAAACGTGGGGAGTAGAATCAGAAGGGCGATAAAGCAATTACTCTAAATTCTTAAGCGTCACCGGGTCCTGCTGCGGGGTGCAAATGCCACACCAAACGGCCCCGGCTACCACGAACGCCTTGTAGCTGCCGGTCGTGGTGCGGTAGGTATGAATGATGTATGGTTTTTCTTCGGTATGGGTTTTGCAGACGGCGCGCCCGCAAAATTTGCAGGCAGCGTGTGCCGGTCTTTCACAATGCCAACATTCCATAGAGTGATTACTCCGTAAAATCTAAATCTTTGTTGGCAAAAAGATCAACAGCCAACAGAAACAATACGGTTGCGTACAGCAGCATAATGGCGGGGGCCAACGCCTGATTGGCCGTAAAATAGCCGTTGGTAACGGCAGTTGCCAGGGCACTAAAGGGCCAAAATACAAAGCCAAACAAACGGCTGACAACATTTTGATCGGTTAAGGAAAGCGTGTTGGCATAATTTCCAAGATTGGTACTTATCTCGACCCAGCCCTGGTTGCTAGCGAAGCGGCTGAGGCTTGATGCGATTTTTGCCAGCCCTTCGTTTTGCAGCCCTTGCCCAAAGAGTAAAATAGCCAGAATGCCATAAACATAGATTCGCGACCAGCCCAACGTAATGAAGTCGGAGGCATGCAGCGCCAAAATAGTCGCCAGAATCATGGGCGCCAGCCAGAGTGGTGGAATTTCTAGCAGGTGGCCAATGGTCAGAGACGGGCCATTAAGCAGTGCCAAAAGGGCAAGCAGCAGCTGGTAAACGAGGGTCACAACGAGGCTGCTGGTGAGAACGGCCGTTACAAACTCCACGCGGCTCTTCAACCGGACCAATAATGGGTAATGCTGGGCATCGTTGGCCCTGGCTGCGACACTTAACGTTACCAGAAATGCCATTGCCGCCCCAAAGCCACCGATGAGCAGCTGATAGTAGGCCATGTCTGGCGTATCTTGTTGAGGATTGAACAACAGGTACCAAAAAACCAGTGTTAGGAGCAGGTATAGGACCCCTGTTAATGAAAAGAGGATCGTTTTGATGAAGTACCGTGTCAAGACGGTAATGCGTTGGATCATTGTACAGCCCTTGCGTAAATCTCTGCCAGCGTCACGTGTTTCTGTTCTACATGCAGCACATCGTATTGTGCTTGCAGCAGGTAGGCTAACATCTCTCGCCGCAACTGCATGGCCCCGCCGCGCAGCTGAATCGTATTGCCCTGCACCTTGATGCCGGGATGCTGGGCAGTCAGCGTTGC
>CBDUOF010000451.1:0-4692 GCA_965368765.1 uncultured Anaerolineae bacterium
AAGGCACTTTCCACGAGGAACGATACCCCACAGACTGCTTCACGGCCGTTTGACCAAACGCGTGATGGCTTTGTTGTAAGTGAAGGCGCTGCCGTTGTTGTGCTTGAGCTGCTGGAACACGCATTGGCGCGGGGGGCGCACATCTACGGTGAATTCCTGGGTTATGGCGCCAGCGCTGATTCGTATCACATCTCCATGCCTGCGCCTGATGGTTCCGGGGCGATTGCTGCAATGCAGGCCGCCTTGACCGATGCCGCTGTGGAGCCAACGGCCGTAAATTACATCAGCGCGCATGGCACCAGCACCGATCTTAATGACAAATCAGAAACGGCCGCTGTGAAGGCAGTATTTGGCGAAGCAGCCTACGATGTACCTATCAGCTCCACTAAATCGATGCACGGTCATTTACTTGGCGCCTCTGGCTCTCTGGAAGCGATCATTTGCCTGCAAGCGATCCAGCACAATTTGCTGCCACCTACAATCAACTACGAAACCCCGGATCCTGACTGTGATCTCGACTATGTTCCCAACACCGCGCGTCCAGCCCAGGTCGATGTGACCATGTCCAATGGATTTGGTTTGGGGGGACATAACGCCACTCTGGTTACAGCAAGATATGTCGCTTAGTGGCTTGCTCTGTATTCGCTTCACTGCAAAGAAGGCGTTGTGTTTGAACAGCTAGAAGAAAGGTGTGCCGCCTACCTTAATGTGCAGATGACGGCCGATTCGGCTCATGACATGCAGCATATTGAACGGGTTGTGCTGATGGCACGTCGCCTGGCTGCGGCGGAGGGTGCCGATTTGGCCGTGGTTTTGCCAGCCGCATGGCTGCATGATTGTGTGACTTTGCCCAAGAATGCGCCCAATCGGCATGAAGCTTCCCGGCTGGCCGCGGCAGAAGCGGTGCGCTTTTTGCAGGGCATTGCCTACCCGACGGAGCACCTGGATAGCATCGCTCACGCCATCATTGCGCATAGCTTTAGTGCGGACGTTACGCCCACCACGCTGGAAGCGAAGGTGGTGCAAGACGCGGATCGCCTGGATGCCATCGGGGCAATTGGTGTGGCGCGCTGTCTATTGGTGGGCGGGGCACTGGAACGGCCGTTGTACCATCCCGGCGACCCTTTTTGCAAACGGCGCGAACCGGATGATCTAGCCTACACCATCGACCATTTCTACCGCAAATTACTCAAGATTGGCCAAACGCTGCATACCCAGGCAGCTCGCACTGAAGCCGCGCAGCGCAGCGCCTTTATGCAAACCTTCCTCGATCAACTGGCGAAAGAAGTCCCCCTGTAAACCCGATGATGCACCACGAGGATGGTGCACTTTGCAAGGCATTTGTCGCTTTTAGCAAAGTAGGGCAGATATTAATCATCTTCAAACTGAGTCAGAAAGATAGCGTTCACCTGTTCCAGATAGTCTAAATTGACAGCGGGTGCGGGAAGCACCGTGTGCGGCACAAACTGACGGAACGTCTCTGTAGAAAAGTCAATTTGCTCGTGCATGTATGGCGCCTGGAACGCAATACGTCGATTGATAACCTTTTCAATCGGGTTCATGGGTTCTACCGAAAATTGATCGGGGGCCACCAACTTCAGCCCAGTCATCTCCAAACTGGAAACCAGAGCATGATGCACATCTTTAATCGTCGGGGGCGCTTCATTGACGATGTTGAATAAGTTGGTTTTGTGCGTGGTTAATTGGGTGCATTGGGCCAGGTAAACCATGCTATCCACCACAAAATCGATGGGTACCAGGTTGAGCGGCATGCTGGGATTGCCCTGAAGTCGAGTCTGTACGTTGCCATCAAATAGATCGCCCTGGCTGCGTTCCAGCAGGGCGCGCAGGCGGCGGCATTCGGTAAGCACCTGATAGTAGCCGGAATTGCATAACACGGCCGTTTCTGGCGTGCCTATTACAATGGACGGGCGGAAAATCGTGACATCCAGCCGCGCTTTTTGCTGGTATTGGTCTACCAACCGCTCAGCATTGTGCTTGGACCATTCGTAAATGGAGCGGAACCTGGTGACCTTGTCAGGAATATGCTCTGGGACGGGAGAATTGAACTCGCTGCCCAGGCAGTATGCGGTGCTGATATAAAAGAAGCGGGGCGGCGTAGTTGGGTTAAGCTGGCAGGCAAGATCAAGCTGATGGCGGGTGCCCTCGATGTTGGTAGCTTCGACCAACGGCCGTTCCCGTTCCTTGAAGTTAAATATGGCGGCGCTGTGCCACACTTCATCAATGGGCTGGCTGAATCGGGCGCGCACGGCAGCATAAAGGGTTTCAGCAGACTCCTCTACCGTGCCGGGGACAGCGATAAGATTTGCGAGTGCTTCCTTTTGCAGTGAGCCCACTTCGGTAACGGCCGTTTCAATGCGCTGCTGAACCGATTGCTCTCCTTTTTGGCGCACGAGCGCCAGAACCCTGTGTCCCTCAGATAAAAAGCGGTGGGTTAGATGACAGCCCACATAGCCCGTTGCCCCTGTTAAAAAGATCGTTTTCGCCATAAAGTTGTTCCCAAATTGCATATGCGCTTATACGATGAATAAGTTCAACCTATCATAAACACCTCTTTTTAATCCAGCCAGTGATTTGGCAAAATCGGCAAAAGTGGGTAAGTCATGGTTGAACAATTTCCCCAACGACAAATGATAGGGCCGCAAGCTAAATTAAGCCAACCCGTCACGCTGGAAAATAGCCAGGTAGCGTTCACTATTTTATTGAATCTTCTTCCCAAAGATTAAGGTGAGAAGGTCAGCAAGATCACAGGAATCTGCCGGGTGGTGCGCCGTTTGTAAGCCGCGTACCCGGCATAGGTTTGCACGGCAAGCTGCCAGCAGGCTTCTCGTTCTTCCCCTTCGGTTTCCCGTGCTAGGCACGGGCGGGAACGGCCGTTTTGCGTCACTATCACCTGGGGATGGGCCAAAATGTTGTAATACCACGCAGGGTGCCTTGCTTGCCCCCAGTTTGAGGCAATGACAACCAGTTGGTCGTGGCTGTGCGGAATGGCAACCAGGGGGACGGTCCGTGGCTGGCCACTTTTGGCGCCTGTAGTGGTGAGGCTGAGGATCGAAAGGCCGGTGAGTAAGGTGGCAGCCGTGGCGCGGCCGTTGCTTAGCCGCAATACCAACCGATCTAAATGATGCATTGTCCGTGCTGCCAACTGTGCCCCCATTGGCCACATGGCAATGCGGCCGTTTATCTTCTGCAACCAATTTTTCTGAGAGGACATTTTCATAGTTGCCCATTCTACGCAAGATGCCACAAAAACACAGAAACGGTAAAATCCAGGCTTTTAACGTTTAATAACAGACCAAGCAACGGGGAATTTTTATGAACCAGCTTAAAGCAATTGTTTTTGATATGGATGGATTGATGGTGGACAGTGAGCCGCTGTCGCAGCAGGCATGGGACGATTATTTACGGCCGTATGGTCACAAACTGAATGAGGAAATTGTCAGCAACATCATCGGGCTACGGGGCGATATCAGCACGCCCATCATAAAAGAGCTGTTTAACTTGCCAGAAGCTGTGCCAACCATCATAGCAAATCGTGCCGCGATTTATAGCCAAATTCGAGCTGACGGCGTACCTGTAATGCCTGGCCTATCTGAACTTCAGGCCGAAATTGCCCGCCGCCAGATTCCGTGGGCGGTCGCCACCTCCAGCCCGCGTGGCCATGCCCTGGAAATCTTGCATCAGCTTGGTTTGCAAGCGCGCTGCCGGGCCATTGCCGCCGGCGATGAGGTTGCCCACGGTAAGCCAGCCCCCGACATTTATTTGTTGGCGTCGGAACGATTAGGCATTGCCCCTCGGCACTGCCTGGCATTAGAGGATTCTGGCCCGGGAAGCAAAGCGGCCATAGCAGCTGGCATGACCACAATCGCCATCCCCAATGACCAAACAAAAACGGCCGATTTTAGCCATGTTCACTACCGCTTCAGTTCCCTGCACGATGTATTGGACAACCTCGACAACTTCTTCGGATAAGCAAGACAGCGTAGAGTCATTCATTTCAGCGCGTGAGACAATCGGCCTGCGCCCTCATTGCGGGGAAAATACCTGGCTATCTGGCCGTGCTGGCTAAATTAGCTCAGCGCTAAAAATACGATCCAGCCGAAAAGTGCGCTGGGCCTGTGCCTGGTGGCAAAAAGCAATGAGGTAGGTAATACCACGATGCTGGCTGGGGTAAAGCGGGGTGATTTCCCGGTTAGATTCGCCACTTTTGCCGAGATAGAGGATGCGTAAATTACGGCCGTTTGCCAGGGCGCTGCGCACAAATTCTGGCAGTTCAAAAGAAGCAGGCTGGGCAAAAATGGGTGCGCCCTGAGCGTGAAGCAAATCAGCCACCGTATCCAGTTGCTGCTGCCTTAGCATTCGTACCATGCGCTTTAGAATTTCGGCCGTCATGTAAACGTCGCTTAAAGCCCGGTGCGCTCGCCCCATGCGCACCCCCAAATGCTGCGCAATATGGCTCAAATTATTGCGCCCAAAGTGAAAATACCGCCGTGCCAACTGCAAGGTACACAGCCACGGATTTGACAAGGTGTCGGGTTCGCCGTTTGTTACGATGCCGTGGATAAGCATTTCCTGAGCTAGAAAGCTGGCGTCAAACGCCGCGTTATGCGCCACCAGCACGGCGCCATCCAGCAGGGCCATCAGCTCATTGGCTATCTCGCCAAACGTTGG
>CBDUOF010000452.1:0-4660 GCA_965368765.1 uncultured Anaerolineae bacterium
TAAGCTATCCTTCGGCCCAAAGGTATCAAGTATCCACTGTGTCCCTGTCAAATCAGCCTCAGAATCAAAACCTGGTTCAACCTCGCTCCCTGCACCTGCTGGGCTGCAGGCCGCAACCGCCAGCATAAACAAGAGGCTCATTATTAAAACGTTTATAAACTTTGTCCGCAACATGTTTTGCAACTTCATTTCACTTCTCCTAAAATTTTTTGATTTAGTTCGGGATTGGGAATTACTTCACAAGCCCTGCACATTCTGTAACGTCACGGCAGAGGCAAAGGTTCCATTGAAACGCTTAGAACAAAAAAAGACACCCTGCTTGAGGATGTCTTTTCAAATAAGCGTCGCCGATTTCTTCCGGGCTATTCGGAACTCAGAAAGGGTTGGCGTTTAAGCTGTTGTTGCGCTCATCAATGATCGTGGCCATGCTCGCCATGGGCGTGCCCGTGAGCCAACTCTTCTTCAGTTGCGGGGCGCATTGCCGGAATACGCACCTCGAAGTGCAAGGTTTCTCCAGCGAGTGGATGGTTAAAGTCGAGCATGACCTCAGTTTCCCGAATTTCAGCAATGGACGCATCGAATGGCTCATTGGTTTCTGCGTCACGCAGGCTAAGTTCCAGTCCTTCTTCCAATTCCAGATCGTCTGGGAACATAGAGCGCGGCACGATTTCAAACGCTTCCATATTGATTTCGCCATATGCTTCGGTTGGCGGCACAACGACAGTTTTGCTGTCACCGACAGTCAGTCCAGCCAATGCTTTTTCTAAACCAGGAATAATTTGACCGTAGCCATGTAAATATTCCAGCGGTTCATCTCCCTCAGAGGAATCCACAATTTCTTCATCGTCCAAACGAAGCGTGTACTCCAGGCTTACAACCATGCCTTCTTTAATTTTCAATTGTTCACTCATTGTAATCTCCCGATTGCCGTATCTTGCCATAGGTGGAGAAAAGAAAGGTTCAACTAATACCACCGCTAAAAAGGGCTTTCTTTTATCCTCTAAAGTGCAGCATCTCTAAAAATCCATCAATCACTATGTACAACCCCCTCGTGTTTTAAGCGATGAAGCTGTTTTAATGTTTTAATAGATTGAGCACCCAAGTAAAACACCGTAAATCGTTCCTTTTCTGAATGACTTATCAGGTTTACTAAAAAAGAAAGACTTTCGTCCTGAACAGAACGAAAGTCTTGATACGACATTTTGTGCTTTAGTAACACTAGCGCATCAAACGATGCGCCAGCGACTTAAAACGCGATAATGACCTTAGACAGCTTTTACGTTTGCAGCAGCTGGGCCTTTCGGACCGGCTTCGATGCTAAACTCGACGCGTTGCCCTTCGTAAAGGGTTTTGCGGCCGAAACCATCGATGGCAGAATAATGAACGAACACATCGTCGCCACTATCCGTTGCAATAAAGCCGAAGCCTTTTTGGTCGTTGAACCATTTGACGGTTCCACTTGTAATATCAGACATTGAAAAAGAATCTCCTTGTGGTTCTACGTAAACGGCCGTTTGTAACCACATATATATTTTTCTAAAATAGCCGTTTACAGGTGCGGTTTTGTGCCAAAAAAAAACGCCGCCCGACTTTTTGAGTACAGGCAGTGCTTGGGTAATCCAGAACAAAACTCGCAAAATCTACAGCAGTAGCGTACACGATTCTTTATATTACGTCAATGATCTTGTGAAACTGGGTGCGATCTGTTTCAGAACTACAAAATCTGGCTCAAAATCTGTGGGATTTTGCCCTGTTTTGGCTGATTATGAACGAGTATTGCCAATAACAGGCGCTTCAACCCAGACGGCCGTGTTCTTATGCACACGGCGCAAGTGCACGTGATTCAACAAATTATCTTAGCTATTGCGTATCAATTCCGCACACCGTTCACCGATGATAAAGCAGGTCAGGTTGGGATTCACGCCAATCATGGTAGGGAATATAGAAGCATCGGCGATGCGAATGTTTTCCAGGCCGCGCAGGCGCAAGGTTGGATCGACAACGGCCGTTTCGTCATCTGCCTCGCCCATTTTGCACGTTCCTGCAGGATGATACACCGTATTGGCCGTGCGCCGTACGTAATCAGAAATCGCGGCATCGCTTTGAATATCGGCGCCTGGCGACAGTTCACGCTTGATCCATTGTTGTAGCGCTGGCTGTTTGGCCAGCTCTCGCGCCAGCCTGATTCCGGCGACCATCACTCGCTCATCGTGCCCGTCCGGGTCGGTAAAGTAGCGGAAATCGATACGAGGCGGGTCTGCGGGGTTGCCGGAGCGCAGCCGCACCGTGCCCTGACTCTTCGCGCGTGCCACGTTTGGCGTAAGAGCAAAGCCATTTTTGGTCGTGGGATAGCCCAATGGCACGGTGTTTATGTCAAATGGTTCGGTACCAAAATGATACATGAGATCGGGTGCGTCTAAGCCAGATTGGGTATGGGCAAAAAGCCCTAGCTCCCACAGTTGGCTGGTTTCCTTCGGTACGGGCCGAGACGCTTCCCAGTTGATGACGCCTTCAGGATGATCCAATAGATTTTCCCCGACGCCAGGCAAGTGGTGCCGAATTGGCAGGCCTACTTCCAGGAGGTGGTCGGCTGGACCAATGCCGGAGAGCAGTAATAATTTTGGGGTGTCGAAGGCGCCACAGCACAAAATCACTTCGCGCTCGGCGTAGAGAGGGCCCTTGGCCGTTTGCACGCCAATGGCGCGCTGGTTGTCCAGTAGGATTTGGCTCACAAAGCAGTGGGTGAAAAAGGTAATACGGCCGTTCCACTGCGCCAGTGGATGCAGATAAGCCACTGAGCTAGAGTGGCGTCTCTCCCCTTTTTTATTGAGCATAAACCAGCCTGCGCCGCGGGTAACGGGGTCATTGGCAAAATCCAGTACAGGGAAGCCCGCCTGCTGTGACGCTGTTAAAAAAGCACGCCCCAGTTCATTCCTGGGTGGCGGAACTTCTAAACTGACTTTTTCACAGACGCGTTGGATAAACGGCCGAATCTCATCAGGTCCCCAGCCAACCGCTCCAGCGGCTTCCCAGCTGCGCAAATCTTTGTCTGGCGGCCAAAAAGCAATGCATGAGTTGTGTGAACTACAGCCACCCAACATTTTGCCTCTGGCATGCCGAATACGGCCGTTGCCTCGACTTTGTGGCTCAATTTGATAATCAAAATCCAGCTCAGTTTGCAGCAGATTGGGCCAGTTGCGCAGCGTCAAAATGGCTGCATCCCCTTCATCACTTGGCCCTGCCTCACACAACGCCACGCGCGTGCCCTGTTGTTCAGCCAGTCGCGCCGCCACGACAGCCCCTGCCGTGCCGCCACCAACCACAATATAATCAAACGCGTTTTTCATTAGCCCCTACCTTTCTTTTGAACTGTGCTAGTTTAGCCACCTTGGTCCGTTTTTGCATCGGTTGGGTTGTGCCAAAATAGGGAGACTATATAATTTCGATCTATGTTTCTAAAAATCCTTCGACTCGTCTGCCGCACCATTTTGCGAATTATCGCCCGGATCGATTATCAAGAGATGGAGCGCATTCCAAATAGTGGCGCTTATCTGGCAGTCAGTAACCATTTGGGGCGGCTGGATGCGATACTGGCTGTGGTTTTATCGAACCGGAACGATATTATCATGATGATCGCTGAGAAATACCAGGCATACTGGATTTGGCGCTGGACAGCCCGGCAGCTGGATGCGCTTTGGCTGGACCGACACAATACTGACTTTCGGACGCTGCGCGAGGTGCAAAAACGGCTAAAGGCAGGTGGTATTGCCGCAATTGCCCCGGAGGGCACCCGCAGTGCCACGGGCCAAATGCAGCCGGGCAAACCGGGCGCCGCTTATTTAGCGGCCAAAACTGGCGTGCCTATTATCCCGATTGCCATTACGGGGACGCTCGATCAAGTGGTATACCGGCGGTTGAAACGATTGCAGCGATTGGACATTATTATTCGCGTCGGCAACCCGTTTGAGCTGCCGCCCATGCCGCGCCAAAATCGGGATGAATATTTGCAGCAAAGCACCGATGAGATGATGGTTCGCATTGCCGCTTTGTTGCCGCCGGAATACCGAGGCGTCTATGCCAATCATCCGCGCTTGAAAGAAATACTTGGCGCGGAATCTGATTCGTTAAAAGAGGAGATAGGAGATTAGAGATTGGAGATTGAGAGAATCACAAAATCTCCAGTCTCCAATCTCTAATTTCTCCCCCACGATGCGCATTGCAATGGTTGGCCCCTTTGGCCTGCACCCCAATAAAACGATGGCCAGCCGAGCACTGGGTCTGGCACGGCCGTTTGCCCGGCAAGGTCACGCTGTCAAAATCTTTATGCCCCCCTGGCAAACTCCCGACGAAGCGGACAAAAGTTGGCAGGAGAATGGCGTTGAACTGCGCTACGTGCCGCTGCGTGGCGGTATACTCGGCATCACCCGGCGGCTGGTGCGCGAGGTGCTGGCCTGGCAGCCAGACGTGGTGCACTGCTTCAAACCGAAGGCGTACAGCGGTCTGGTTGCCTGGTGGCTGTGGCAATTTCATCGCGCAAAGTTACGCCTTATCATGGACACCGATGATTGGGAAGGCTGGGGCGGCTGGAATGAACTCGCGCCATACTCGCCGTTGCAAAAGCGCTTTTTTGCCTGGCAAGAGCAGTGGGGCATGCGCCACT
>CBDUOF010000453.1:0-4657 GCA_965368765.1 uncultured Anaerolineae bacterium
AATCGGGTAAACGGCCGTCTCGACATGCTGAAACAGTTTGTGGCCAACGGCATCCCCGTGATTGTAGAAATTGGCATTGATCCACCTGGTGAGTACCAATGGCTCGGCTGGTATGGTCATTACTTGCTTGTTGTGGCATACGACGATGTTACTGAACAATTCTTTGTCTATGATTCCTGGTTTGGCACGAGTGACGTACCTGGTGAAAATGCGGATCGAAACGGCCGAAATCTGGCGTACGCTGAAGTAGAGGAATATTGGCCCCAGTTCAACCGCAATTATGTGGCAGTTTACCGGCCAGAACAGTCGGACAAAGTGGCCCAAATTGTGGGACAAGATATGGATGATACCGTCATGTGGAGCCAATCTCAGGCCCAGGCGCAGGCAGACGCGGCCGCTGATCCGGAAAATGCGTTTTTCTGGTTTAACCTTGGCACAAGCTACAATGCCAATGGGGACTTTGAGCGAGCCAGTGCTGCTTTTGATCAGGCGCGAGCCATAGGCTTGCCCTGGCGTATGCTGTGGTACCAATTTGGTCCGTACGAAGCCTATTATCAGGTGGGGCGATATGAGGATGTCATTCTACTGGCCGATGTGACGCTGAAAGATCGACCTTACTTTGAAGAATCTTTTTATTACAGAGGAATCGCGTTGGCGGCGGTTGGCGAAACGGCCGTTGCGACAGAAGATTTAGAGAAGGCCGCTACCTTCAACCCTAACTTTGCTGCAGCAGTCGTGGCTTTGGCACAAATGGAGAGTACGCAATAGGCTAGTTGGCAGTCGTTAACTGCCTGTCGATTACTTTTTACGGATACAAAAGATTATGAATAAACGAACGAAAAACTTAATTCTTATTGTGGCTGCTGTGCAGGTTTTACTCATTATTGGCTTGCTGGCGCTGCCCAGCGTGGTCGGGGCCATTCCTGGCCGTTACCGCGTGGCGCTGCAAGAGCGCAGCCCATTTTTGAGCAGCGCCGTTGAGGGCGTCATCGATCAGGTGGCCCCGGTGGCAACGTCATTGCCCGTCGCGGTGGTTTCGGCTAATGAGACACAGGTTGATTTTAATGCGTTGATTGCAGATCCAGCAACGGCCGTTACGGAACCAACCCCCACCAGCAAGCCAACCGAACCCCCCACCGTTACTGCACTTGGTAGCCAGGAAACGGTTACGCCACAGCCCACCAATACACCCATCCCCACGCCTACCCATACGCCAACCCCTGAACCGTTGCCCGCCAGCCACATTTTAGATGGAATGGGTGTTATTCGGCAAACCTTTAATAACTGCGGCCCGGCCAACTTGACCCAAACGCTGAACTATTATGGCTACGATATCACCCAAGAAGAGGTCGCTGACTACCTGAAGCCCAACAGCGAAGATAGAAACGTGAGCCCTTGGCAAATCCGTGATTATGTTAATGAAAGGACCGGCGGCGCGTTTGTGGCTAGTGCCCATAGCGGCGGCACGCTTGAATTACTCAAGCAGCTTGTCGCCGCAGGCTATCCTGTGGTCATTGAAAAAGGGTATGAGTTGCCCGATTCAGGTTGGTGGGGGCATTATCTCACCGTTTTTGGTTATGATGATGAGCAAGAAATCTTTTATAGTCAGGACAGCTACTTAGGGCCGTGGGATGGAAGCGGCCGGACTGACGACTATACGGAGCTGGAATTTTTCTGGCAGCAGTTCAACTACACCTTCTACGTCGTTTATCTACCCTCGCAACAGGAAGAGGTTGAAGCGATTTTGGGGCCAGATTTGGTCGATCCGATGGCGATGTGGCGCTATGTCGCGGCCCGTGCCCAGGCAGAAATTGAAGAAGATCCAACCAATCTATTTTCCTGGTTCAATCTTGGTTCTGCCCTGACTGAGATGGGAATACGGACGGGTGAAAGCCAATTCTACCAGGGAGGCGCCCAAGCATACGATCAGGCGCGTGAAATTGGGCTGCCGCCGCGCATGTTATGGTATCAGTTCCGTCCTTACATGGCGTACTGGAAGACGGGACGCCTGGATGACGTGATTGCTCTGGCGGATGCCACATTGGCGACACAGGGTGGCCGTAACGTGGAAGAAACGTACTGGTACAAAGGCTTGGCATTAGAGACGCAGGGCAACGCGGTCGATGCGATTGCCAACTATCAGGCTGCGCTGGAAGTGAACGAAAATGCTTATTACGCTCAGTGGTCGCTGGATGCGCTAACTGGCGGCGGCTAAAATCGGAGAGGAGATTGGAAACTGGAAATTAGGGATTTTGCCAGACCAATCGCCCCTCTCTATTCCGCTTCATGCAACCGTATCTTATCCTTATCCGTCATTCGGCGGTGCAAATCGACCCGGCTGTGAATAGTCATCAGTGGCGGCTTTCGGAAGACGGCCGTTCCCGTTGCCGCGCCTTCGCCCAACAACTCCATCCCTACCAACCCAGCCATTTTGTCACGAGCCATGAAGCCAAAGCCCAGGAAACCGGACAGATCATGGCAGAGATTTTAGGCGTTTGCTGGACAGCAGCCGACGGTCTACAGGAGCATGATCGAACAGACAGCCCTTATTTTGCCAGTAAGGTGGATTTTGAAACGGCCGTTGCCCAGTTATTCATCCATCCCACTGACTTGGTGTTTGGCCGGGAAACGGCCGTGCAAGCCGCAGCCCGATTCACCCAAGCCGTAAACTACGAAATTGAAGCATATCCCCAAGAAAATATCGCCATTGTCTCCCACGGCACCGTGATGGCCCTTTTTATTTGTCAATACAACCGCCAGCTAAACCCAATACAATTTTGGCAATCCCTGACGTTGCCCTGCGCCTTTATTCTTAGCCTGCCAGACAAACAGCTTATTCAAAGCCTCTATCCAGGCACCTAATTTGAACAAGTTATAGAAAAAGGGGGCTTTTTAAGCGCGAAGTCACCCAAAAATCATGATCAACATCTGGCTGTCTCAATGTCCAAACGCAGGTATAATATTAGGCAGAATCCTCATCTGCGATTCCATAAATTGAGGAATTGTTGAATCCCACGGGACCTTTCAAAACCCTGACAACAAAGTTAACATAGCAATTGCTCAATTGTTTCATACTTTTACCCATATTTCCCTTGGAGGCAATGATGTCTGAACGCAAACATATAAAAGTTACCTACTCAACATTAGCCAGCCCTGATCCGCTGCTGCATCAATATTTTGATGAAGCCGTGGTAGAGGCAAAAGCTGGATTTGGCAAAACCTTCCCCATGTTTATCAATGGCGAAGAACGAACGGCCGAAAAAACATTCGAGAAGCGTAGCCCCGTAGACCTCGATTTGGTCATGGGTTATTTTCAATCTGGCACGGCCGACGATGTAAATGATGCCGTTGCCGCCGCCAAAGCCGCTTTCCCGGCCTGGAGCGGCCGTCCCTGGCAAGAGCGCGTGGCTATCATGCGTAAAGCAGCCGACAACATTAGCGACCGCCTCTTCCATATGGGTGCGGTGATGAGCCTGGAAATTGGCAAGAATCGGCTGGAAGCATTAGGCGATGTGGAAGAAACAGCCGATCTCATCCGCTACAACTGCGATGCCATCGAGCAAAACGACAACTTTAGCCGCAAACTGCTGTCTGAAAGCGACCGCCACCACAACCGCAGTGTGCTAAAGCCTTACGGCGTTTGGGCTGTTATCTCCCCATTCAACTTCCCCGGCGCGCTGGCCGGAGGCCCTGCTGGAGCCGCCCTGGTTGCTGGCAACTGCGTCGTCCTTAAGCCAGCCACCGATACTCCATATACCGCTTGGCTGCTCACCGAATGCTTCCGCGATGCAGGCATGCCGGATGGTGTTTTCAACTTCATCACAGGTGGTGGACGGGTGGTAGGGCAGCCTTTAGTGGATCATCCCGATGTGGATGGCATCACCTTCACGGGCAGCTACGACGTGGGCATGAACATCCTGCGCACCTTTGCCAATGGGCAATATCCGCGCCCTGTCATTGCCGAAATGGGGGGCAAAAATCCCACCATCATTAGCAAGAAGGGTGATATCGACAAAGCCGCTATGGGCGTCATGCGCTCGGCGTTTGGCTTGCAGGGGCAAAAATGCTCTGCTTGTTCCCGCGTTTACGTCCATAAAGATGTCAAAGACGAATTTATGACCAAATTGGTCGACCTGACTTCACAAATCAACGTTGGCGATCCGACCCAAAAAGACAATTGGATGGGTCCGGTAGCCAACAAAGGTGCCTTCAATGACTACAAAACGTTTGTGGCCGATTTACGCGCTAATGGCGATGTGGTTTTTGGTGGCGAAGTGCTGGAAGACGCAGGCAATGGCTATTATGTGGCCCCCACGATCGTAGACAACCTGCCTCTGGAACATCCCCTGTGGAAGCAAGAAATGTTCTTACCCATCGTAACCGTGGCTCCATTTGAAGACCTGGACGACGCGATGGCCAAGGCCAACGACGTGGAATATGGGTTAACCGCCGGATTCTTCAGTGAAGATGACAATGAGGTTGACTGGTGGCTGGACAACATTGAAGCGGGCGTTTTGTACGTCAATCGCAGCACGGGCGCAACCACCGGTGCCTGGCCTGGCTACCAATCCTTTGGTGGCTGGAAAGGGAGCGGTTCTACCGGCAAAGCGGCTGGCAGCTTCTACTATGTACAGCAATACATGAAAGAGCAAAGCCA
>CBDUOF010000454.1:0-4650 GCA_965368765.1 uncultured Anaerolineae bacterium
TGGTACAGGCGTTGCCTCAACGGCTACTGCTTCGGCAGGTTGTGCTGCTTGCGGTTCATCGGCTGGCGTGCAGCCCACGACGAAAAGAAAAAGCAAGAAAGTCACCCATTGTTTCATGATTTTGATTACCTCGGAATTGGTAGAGACCTTTAATAACCTTGTCGCACAGGTAGCAACTACTCATCAAAAAGCGATCCGTCTATTGTGTAAAGAAATATATCAGTGCCAATACGGCCGTTGCCTGCTTCAATCAAATAATAATACGTCTCCGCTTCATGGAAAAAGGCGCCCTGGAAAAATGTGTACCCTTCCACCATGTTTTCCCGGGTCAAAATAGGATTTCCCTCGTAGCGCTCAAAGAGAACGCCATCGCTGCTGATGGCGATACCGGTTTGGTTACCTCCCCCACCTTCGTACAGCATCACCCACCCATCGGCCGTTTGCACAACTTCCGGGCGGCCCAGCCGGCTGCCTTCCCACGCCATCGCTGCCTCTAAAATGGGGTCACTTTCGGCATAGGGGGCTTCTGTAGTGCTGGGGTCATCATACTTTTCCCACACAATGCCGTCGGCTGAGAACGCCAGGCCAATGCGCGATTCACTCTGTTTGTTCACGCCCGCATAATACATCACATAGCCATCTTCTGTGGGCAACACGTTGACACGCATCACCTGTAATTCATCCCAGGCGCCTTCGTCACCAGGCGAAAGCACCGGCTGGCGGCGAAATGTCCAGGGGCCAGCGGGACTTTCTGCCGTGGCGCGGCCAATGAACCCGGGCTGGCCACTTGAGGTAAAGGTGTGGTAATACAGCACCCAGGTGCCGTCCGGCTCGACAAAGCCTGAAAGCATCAAAGCTCCGCGTCCCTCTAGCGGCACGTCGTCAACGGTAAACAGGGGCTCTTCGGCAACGCGTGTCCAGGAACGGCCGTCTGGCGAGGTATAGTAGTAGGTGACGGTTTTCCCTGGCCATGTGTTAAAAAAGTTGGAAAATAGGTGAAATTCGCCATCATGGAAGATGACGGCGCCTCCGTTCAAATATTTGTTGCCACTTTCCCGGTTGATAACGGCCGTTTCCGAAAACAAGCGCAGTTTTTCTTGCAGCGACTCGCCTGTTGTAAAGGTTTCAACCGAGGCAATCGTGGGCGTTGGCTCCGGTTGGCTGGTCGCAGTCGGTTCAATAGTGTTGGCGGGAACGGCCGTTTCGGTTGGAACAGCTGTGGCCGTGGGAGCGGGCACTGTACTGGTTATGCTGCGAGTCGGTTCAACTGCTGCGGTTTCAACCGTAACGGATGGCTCCGTGGCAGCGGGTTGGCTGCAGGCAGCCAGTAACAGCAAGATTAGAAGGATTCCCCTCACTTTCATATGATTCTCCTCGTGTGATGTCGTTGTGGGGTTAGGTGAACGGCAACCATTTTTCAGAGCTAAAATCGCTTTAAGCGTTGCCGATTCTTCGAGGAAACCGCTGCTTGGGCTCTTCAGGATTTCCGAATAGTTTCTGCGGTTTACCTAAACAGCGGCATTTCAGGTTCCCTGCTGCTGTTCAGAATACTAGAAGCGAAATGAAGAGACAAGACCCATTACGAAGGAAAAGTATGAGTCCAATTTGGTGTCATCTGGGTGACATTACGCAAATTAGGGCAGGATTGCAGCCGCCAGCTTGGCAATAGTGCCGTCAATTTCTGCTGGCTGGACGTTGGTAAAGCCGATCATGAGGCCGGCCTTTTGTGGCTCGGCAAGATAGTTGCGGGCAAGTGGCGCGATCCCCATTCCCAATTCCGTCGCTTTCGCCACCACTTCAACCTCGTTGAACTCATCAGCCAAAAAACCAGCCGTATGAATTCCACAATCCGTAGACCCCAGGGTGAGGGCTCCTGCTAAATGGCGAGAAACGGCCGTTACCAACGCATCTCGTCGAGCCAGATAAAATTGCCGCATACGGCGAATGTGGCGCACAAAGTGACCTTCCAGCATAAATTCCGCCACCGCGTCCTGAATGAGCGGGGAACTGTATAGTGACAGTGGCATCTTGACTCCTGTATAGACATCAACCAAATCGGGTGGCAACACCACATAGCCCAGGCGCAAATTTGGGGACATGACTTTGCTGAAAGTACCAAAATAGATGACCCGCTGATCGGTATCCAGCCCTTGCAGCGCCGTAATCGGTGGGCCGTCGAAACGAAAGTCGCTGTCGTAATCATCTTCCAAAATCCAGGCATTGTTGCTGGCTGCCCAATGAAGTAATTGCTGACGCCGTGCCAGGCTCATGGTAACGCCGAGGGGATATTGATGAGTGGGTGTAACGTAGGCCAGCCGTGCATTCGGGGCGCGTTCCCTGCCCACGGCCACGTCCAAGCCTTCGTCATCAACCGGAACGGGTACAACCTTTGCCCCGCGATAGCGAACAAGCCCGGCAGCGTTGATGTAGCCTGGCTCTTCCATCCAAGCCTGGTCACCCGGATTTAGGAGCGCAAGGGTGGCAATGTGCATGCCGCTTACGGAACCGGGAACAATGTCAATTTGTTCGGCCGTACAGTGCAAGCCTCTTGCTGAAACCAGGTAGCTGGCAATCACCTCTCTCAGCCGAAGGTTGCCGTTCACCCGAGGCGCCGATTGCTGGCTTTGCGACAGGCGACGCTGGCAGCGATTGATGATTCGATTCCAGACTTTATATGGAAAAACGCTTAGATCAGGCACACCAACGGCAAATGCTGCATTTGCCGGATAGGTGCTATTTTGGTGAATGGCCCGGCCAAATGGTTCCAGTGCCTGGCCAATCTGCGAAATCTGCCGGATGCGGCCGCCTGGTTTGTGCTGGGAAGGCGCAGGGGGAGCCAGCGGCCGTTCTTGAGCGGCGACATATGTGCCGCGCCCTACAATTGCTTCAAGATAGCCTTCGGCTATGAGTTGGTCGAAGGCGTTGCGCAGCGTATTGCGTGAAACCCCCCAAATGATGGCCAGATCCCGCGTGGAGGGCAGCTTCGTATGGGCGGCCAGTCGTCCAGTCGCAATGGCATCACGCAAGCCCAGGTAAATCTGTCGGTAAAGCGGCACGCTGGATGCAGCATCGACGGTGACAAGTGAAAGGTACAGTGTGTTGGGCAATCCGCGGGGTGGGTGAGGCATGGTGTCATTTTAACTGAAACGCAAAGAGCCACCCACTCATGCCACGAGGCCTGACAACGGCCGTTGTTCCAAAATATTGTCCTTCCCTTGCAGCTTTGCTATACTTCTGCGAAATTGAGTAGCTAAAAATAGTGAATGGGAATAGTAGGCAACCTGCCCCCACAAGAGAGTTGGCGTATTTGGTGAGAGCGCTGACAGGAATGGCCATTTCCGAAGTCGCCCAGGAATTGTGGTAGTGAACTAGAGTAACTACTGCCGGGAAAGCCCGTTAACGCTTTATTGAGTGCAGTGTTTGATAGACACTGAACCAAGGTGGTACCGCGTGAGAATCAAAGCTCTCGTCCTTGAATTAAGGATGAGAGCTTTTCTATTTTAGGGATTGGTTAACTGGAGATTAAGGATGAAGTCACCCAATCTCCAGTCTCCACTCTCTATCATGTATGGAAGGAAACAGCAATGACAAAAATGCCCAAAGCGTACGATTTTAGCAGCACTGAAGAGCGACTTTACAAATGGTGGGAAGAAAATGGCTGGTTTAAGCCCGAAGCTCGGCCAGCCGATGCCAAACCATTTGTCATTTCCATTCCGCCGCCTAACGTAACAGGTGAGCTGCACGTGGGACATCCTATGTTTGTGGCCCTGGAAGATTTGATGATTCGGCGGGCACGGATGCAGGGATTTGCTGCCCTGTGGGTTCCTGGTACGGATCACGCTGGCATTGCCACGCAGCTCCAGGTGGAAAAGATGCTGCGCGCCAACGGCACCTCTCGCGAGGAAATCGGACGCGAGGAATTTGAGGCCGCTGCCTGGGAATGGAAAGGTCGTTACGGTGGGCGCATCATCAACCAGCTGCGGCGGCTCGGCGCTTCCTGCGACTGGGATCGGGAGCGGTTTACCCTGGACGACGGTTTGTCTGAGGCGGTAAAGGAAGCGTTTGTGCGTCTCTACCGCATGGGGTTGATTTATCGCGCAGAATATTTGGTGAACTGGTCCCCTGGATTGCAAACGGCCGTTTCTGACCTCGAAGTAGAGTACGCTGAAGAGCAAGGGCTCATGTATCACTTTAAATACCCGGTGAAGGGCGGTGGATTCATCCCCGTGGCGACAACGCGCCCTGAAACGATTTTAGGCGATACGGCCGTTGCCGTGCATCCTGATGATGCGCGTTATGCCGACTTTGTGGGCAAAACCGCCCTCGTGCCCATGCTCAACCGTGAAATCCCAATCATTGCCGATGAGTACGTCGACATGAGCTTTGGTACCGGGGCGCTCAAAATCACCCCTGGCCATGACCCCAACGACTTTGAGATTGGTCAGCGGCATAATTTGGCCATCATCAACATTATGAACAAAGATGCCACGCTGAATGAAAATGCGGGCGAGTATGCAGGGCTGGATCGGTTTGACGGCCGTACAAAGCTGTGGGCAGATATGGAGGCCCAGGGCCTGGCGTTGGAAACAAGGCCACACACCCTCAACGTGCCGCGTAGCCAGCGGGGTGGGGAGGTCATCGAGCCGCTGG
>CBDUOF010000455.1:0-4646 GCA_965368765.1 uncultured Anaerolineae bacterium
TGCTGGAGGGAAGTGGCCAAACCATGCGCCATGTCAAGATTTCCAGCCAGGAACAGCTCAATAATCCAGCCTTGCGCCACCTGGTGGAGGCGGCGTCTAAGCATCTGCCCAAGTTGAAAAAGCCCGAATAGAGGCCTTGAACGTTGTCAGCAACTAGTGGCGTTTGAACTCAGGGTAATGCTTCTGGCAAATCCAGCGTAAACCAAAATCGACTGCCTGTCGGATTGCTTTCCACATGCAGCTCGCTGCCCATCGTTTCGACAAGCTGGCGACTAATGGCCAAGCCTAAGCCGGTGCCAGATGCCTGCAAATGCCTATCTGCAACCTGAACGAACGGGTCAAAAATATGTTCTAAATCGTGGGAAGGAATGCCGCAGCCCGTGTCCACAACCTCGAAGCAAATGGCAGGAACGGCCGTCGCCCGTGGAACGGCCGTAACAATCAACGTCACTTCCCCACTGGCCGTAAACTTAATGCCATTGCCCAATAGGTTGATCAAAACTTGCTGGATCCGCTGCTCATCGATGTGAACAATCTCCGGCAAATCATCAGCCGCCTGCAACCGTAAGGCGATTCCCTTGTCTTCCGCCGTTATACGGAGCAACAACATGACCTCAGAAAGAACAACCAACAGCGGTGAAGGGCTAATGTGCAGCTTTAACTGCTGGGCTTCCAGTCGGGAAATATCTAGCAAATCGTTAATCAGGTTGAGCAGATGCCCACCGCTACGATGAATCCCCTGCAATAATTCGGTTTGATCTTCAGGGCTTAACCGCGATCCGTCTTGAATCAAGTGCGTTGCCAGACCCAAAATCCCGCTCAGCGGGGTTCGTAGATCGTGGCTCATGCGCGAGAAAAAGGCGCTGCGCGAGCGGTTGGCTTCCTCAGCCAGCTCTTTAGCCGCAATAAGCTCGCTCTGCGTTTTCTTAAGTTGGTGATTCTTCTGACGCAAGAATTGTGCCTGAGCCTCGATCTCATTGGTGTTCTTGATTATTTGTCGGGTAATTTGGTACAGAATGATACTTGTCACAAAAACGGCGATGAGGGTCATCGCCAGTTCATCCGCACCGACGGGATAAAAATGTTCCTCTTCCGGAATTAACTGTAGACGCTCTGCAAAAAACAGCACAATGAGCAAAACGGCCGTAAGTACACTTAGCGGAATCACCGCCTGCATGCCCATCACAAAACCAGCAATCGAGAGCAACGCAATCAATACAAGTCCGGCCTCATCCCGAATACCCCCATTCATAACGAGCGTCGTCACAATTGCCAGGTAAGCCGAGACGACCAAGGTTGTACTCACCAGCCGGATTCTTTTTTGATGCAGCATCCAAAAAAGGAACGTGGCGATCACGACCATGCCGCCACTCAAAATAATGCCAGAAGGTTCGTCGGCAATAAACGAGGTCAAAATGGCGTAGCTGCCTGCAATAAAGATGCATAGAATTAACAAATAGTGTAGCGTTTGCGACAATATATTCTTCTGAGGATCCACGAATGAGGGCGGCGTGACAAGCACCTTCACGAAGGCATTTAGTCTGGAACTAGGTACAGTGGATGCAGAGGCTGGAACTTTCATTTGGGGCATTGTAGCATGAAAGATTGTGAAGAACGTGTGGATTTAATCGCCCTATTTGTTCAATCACAGTACATTGGAACCATGAAACAGAAAAATAGGCCTAAAATGCTATATTGGCTCAGTGGGTTATGCCTTCTGCTGGTATTGGTCGCTGGTATTTGGCTCCTAAACGTGAGCAAACCGGGTTCAGAAATTATCGCTTGCCCAGAAGCGTGTGCCAGAGAGAAAGACAGCGCGCCAGACGAACCGTTACGCATTTTGTCCTTAAATATGCTGCATGGTTTCCCAGATTTTACATACCTTGAACGACGGGTAGCGTTGCTCAGCAATGAGCTCGGTCGACTGGATGTGGATATCGTGCTGCTGCAGGAAGTTCCCTGGACAGAAATGGAGGGCCAGATTGGCCAACTGTTGGCTCAACAAGGAGGCTTTAACTATGCTTATTTGCGAGCCAATGGAAATCGTCGCTTGACTGGGTTTGAGGAGGGGTCAGTCATTCTGAGCCGATTTCCCCTGCAAAACTTGAGTTTTACCGAACTGAAACCTGCCGCTGATTTCTTTGAAAATCGAATTGTTTTACATGCAACCGTCATGGCCGGGCAAGGCCCAATCGATCTATTCGTCACCCATTTAACCAATGGTGAAGCATCAATAAACAGCGCGCAAGCGGATGCGTTGATTGCGTTTGTACAGCATGAGGCGACCTATCCTGCGATCGTTGCCGGGGATTTCAATGCCGTCGAAGCGTCAGCGCAAATGACGCATTTTGGGGCGCTTTGGCAAGACAGCTTTCGTTTGGCTCATCCAGAGTCTCCTGGAGCAACCTGCTGTGTTTCTGATCTGGTCAACTCATCGGCTTCTGAGCTGCAAGAGCGTGTCGATTATCTATTTCTTGTGCCCATGGCAGGCGAATCGTTAACGCTTGTAAAGATTGAACGTGTGTTTGCTGAGCCAATGACGACAACAAACGGCCGTCTTTGGCTGTCTGATCACGCTGGCTTGCTGGCCGTTGTCACGCTGGAGTCAAAACCATGAGCCTTATTGAGCCAATTGCCTCAGCACGGCTTGCAGCGTTTCGGCCGTTTCTGCCCCAAAATAGCGTTCTACCACGTTGCCGTCCCTATCCAAAATAGCGGCGGAAGGATGACCCCGTAAGCCATATTGTTGTTGTAAACGGCCGTTTTCTGCTTCAGCCGCATTTAGCCTGAAAAATTCTATCTCCCCACCAAACTCTGCCTCTAGCCCATTCACGATGGGCGCAAACTCCTCTCAAGGTGCTCAGTTATCGGTGTAAAACAGGATAAATGCCGGACCACTGATTGCTGTCAATTCTGCTTCGGGGGCTGCTGTACTACATGCCGCTGCCGTCAATATGAGGGCAAGGAGCGCAACGGCCGTCGTCCAAAAATAACGTGTCATCATGTTCTCCTAACGTCCAGATTGTGCCTCTAAAATTTCGGGCGGCCATTCACTTTTGATATAGGCCAAAACAGCTGAAATTTGTTGGTCTGTCAGAATCTCACTATAAGCGGGCATCGAACTCACCCCAATACTGGCCTCCAACCGTGCGCCGCCCTGTTTAATTGAATCGACTAAATAAGCATCACTATGGTGCCAGGTGTGGCCGGTTTCATCATGCGGCGGGGCCTTAAAAGAGCCATCCTCAAACGGCTGCTGCCACTCCGGTTGCCCTTCAAGATCAAAGCCGTGGCAAGCGGCACAGTAGGTGCCGTACACTTCCTCGCCCATGGCGATAAACTGTCGGTTAGATAGGTCACCCGTATTAATTTCCCCATCGCCTTTTGGCAGCAGAACGGCCGTTACAATAAGCAAAACCCCAACGATAACCAGCCCAATCATCACAAAGTGCCGCCGACTGGATGTCTTGGCGGTTTCAGCACGTTTTTGTTGTTGCGATCGTTTCATAAAGAACAGTTCCTCTAAAAGTGTCCGATTTAACTGAAAAATCCGACGCAGCGTTTGGGTCGGGGGGGCTGCAAGAACGTTACGCACAGCGTCCCTTCAATTATTCAGCAAATTGATGTGTAGGCAACTGGGGTATAATACCTGTATGGAAGATGTGACCCTCAACACTGAAATTGAGTCTCCAAAACGGCCGTTACTGCAAACCAAACTTACCCTGCCCCGCCTCCGTACCAATCCAGTCGCGCGCCCTCGGTTGCTGGACCGATTAAATACGGCCGTTTCCCCCAACGGCACCATCCAACCCAAGCTTAGCCTCATCACTGGCCCAGCAGGCTACGGCAAAACCACCCTGACCAGCCAATGGATTGCCCAAATGGAGCGCCCCGTCGCCTGGCTCTCGCTGGACGCCAACGACAATGACGAAGCCCGCTTTTTAGCCTACCTCTTTGCCGCGATAGGCACCGTCCGCGAAGAAATTGGCGAAGCAGCACTGGCCCGCCTCACAACCACCTACCTCTACAACGAAACGGAAGCCATTTTGACCGCCTTGCTCAACGACTTGGCGCTGGGCGAAGGCACGACTGTCGTGGTTCTCGATGATTATCATCTTATTACGGCGCCTGCCGTGCACCAGGCCGTTACCTTTATTTTGCAAAACATGCCGGTCCAACTGCACCTCATCAGTACCAGTCGCAGCGAGCCGCCTTTGCCCCTGGCCTTGCTGCGGGCACGTGATGCGCTCAACTGGATTGGCAGTCGTGACCTGCGCTTCACCTCCGATGAAGCCGCCCAATTTTTGCAGCAAACGATGGGCTTACAGCTTAATCAGAGCCAAATCGAACAGCTTGATGATCAGGTTGAAGGCTGGGTAACCGGTTTGCAGCTTATCGCCCTGGCTTTGCAAGAATCGGTCACCTTGCCTGAAGCGTTTTCTGGCAACCAGCGCTATCTGGTGGATTATTTAGCCGATCAGGTAATGAATCGTCAACCTCCAGAGATTCAGCAGTTTTTGCTGCAAACGGCCGTACTCAGCCAATTCAACGCCAGTTTGTGTGAACAGTTGACGCACACCCCCAGCCAACAGCTTTTAGAGCAAATCGAAGCGGCAAATCTGTTCCTGGTACCGCTGGATGCGGAG
>CBDUOF010000456.1:0-4623 GCA_965368765.1 uncultured Anaerolineae bacterium
GTCTTTGTCTGTTTCTGCTGCGACGGCAACGGCCCGTTCACCGGGCTGCACGTCGGCCAGCCGCACCAGTCGCCCTTCGGCTTTAGAGATGATCTTTTGTGCTACGGCCAAAATGTCACCGTTGTCGAGGCTCATCTCTGCCACCTGTAAGGCGTCCAGAATGAGCCCGATTAAGTCATCGCCAGGCTGAATATGCGGAATGTGCGGAACGGCAGTAAAAATCAATTGAGTCATATGATTTAAGAGATACCCGTGATACGGATGCCTGCGCTCTTTACCTTGTGAATAATGTTGATGGCGATGAGAACGGCCGTCATCTCCTCTACCGCTCGCGCATTTTGCAGTGCACCAGCGTTGACCCCATTTAGTCCGGCATCTTGGCACAATTGGAGGGCCACTGCTTTGTCCGCCTTTTTATCACCACACACCATTACATCACAATCCATTTGATGATCTAAATCCAGCAAATGGTGCGCCCCAATGTTTTGGAACGCCGCTACGACGCGGGTTGCTTCGCCCAGCTGATTTTGCGCTTCTTCCGCCGCCGATAAGCCGCTTTCTAAATGATATACACGCGATTTTTTTTCGCCTGATGGAGCGACCACTGTGATTAACACTTTGTCTATCAACGCAGATTTGACCGTATCGAGTGTGCCTTCCTGTGCCCAATACGGCACCGAAAGCACCACAACTTCTGCCTGCTGGGAGGCGCTTAAATTGTCCGTGCCGCTGATTTTTCCCTCGGGACATTTTTCCAGCATCTCAACGGCCGCTTGTGCCCCCTTCTCCGCTTTACGCGACCCAATCACGATCTCATGCCCAGCCGCCGCCCAGCGATAGCCCAGGCCAAACCCTTCATTTCCTGTACCACCTAAAATTGCAATTTTCAACGTTCTTCTCCTAATTTTGTGATGGCTATAAGGTGCCAAATAAACCAAACCCACTTTAGTTGTCATTACCGCGCAAGCGGTAATCCATTGCTTCTACACGGTGGATTCCTGCCTTCGCAGGAATGACAATTTGAGTTGCGAGTTTGTCGAGCAAGCTATTCGGTGATGGCCCTTATTTCAAATAGTTTAGCAACCATCTCTCTTGAGGCTGCATATTTCCATCATGTAGCGTATCTATTTTAACCCATTGCGGATTGGTAGCAGCTTCAATGAAGCAATGAACCGATTTCTACTTGAACACCAGTTTCTTCCATAAGTTCGCGCTGCAAGGCGGCGGCGTTGGTTTCGTATGGATCAATACCACCACCGGGAAGGCAATAACGGCCGTTCGCTCCCACCGTCGTCATCAACGAAACCGTATCTCCCCGCCGGACCAACAACGACAAGTAACCATAAACTTAACCCTTAAAAATCTCCGAAATCTGCGTATAATCCTTGCTCCTTTGTGGCATTAAGATCAGCTCAAGGCCTTGTACCGCTGCCACACTTCGGCGGCCAGCTTGCGACTGCGCTGTGTGATTTCTGCCTCATTCAGCGTCAGCAGCTCACGATTGTGCATGAGGAGCTTACCTGCCACCATCGTGCTCGTCACCAGGCTGCTCTCGAAGCCAAAAATGATGTGCCAGGGTAGATTGCCTCCGTTCAGCGGCGTGGTGGCATGGTAATCGACAAAAATAATGTCCGCTGCTGCCCCTTCCACCAAACGGCCGATTTTCTTTCCCGGCCAAAACATATCGGCCAGCGCTGCGTTGTTGTGGATCGCCATCTGGACGATGTCCATGCCGTTGGCCCGACGTGGGTCGCGGTGGACTTGTTTATGCATCAGGTAGGTCATTTTCCACTCAGCCCACATGTTGTTACTGAAGCCATCGTTGCCCAGGCAGACCGGAATCCCCAACCGCAGCATCCCTTCGATGTCAGCGGCACCAACGGCGTTGTTCATGTTGCTGCGTGGTTGATGCGTCACCCAACTGCCCGTCTCGCGCAAAATGTTTTTCTCCACGGCATCGACATGTACCGCGTGAGCGACGATGCTTTTTGGCCCCAGGATGCCCGCTTCGGCCAGGCGTGGCACGACGCGCTGGCCATATTTGTAGAGCGAATCGTACTCGTCTACCTCATGTTCGGCGACATGGATGTGGAATCCGGTGTCTAAATCAGCCGCCGCTGCGACGCAGTTAGCCAGGGTCTCATCACTGAGCGAGAGGGCAGCGTGCAGGCCGAAGGTGCCTGCCAGCAGGTCGCTGCCGCGCTCTTGGAGCGAATGCAAAAAGCGCACGTTTTCGCCAATCCCAGCCTCGGCCTCTTCTGGGCCGTTGCGGTCGGTTACCTCGTAGCAAAGGGCAGCGCGTACCCCAGCCTGTTCTACGGCATCGGCAATCATGTCTAGCGAATTGTTCAGGGCGCTGGGGCTGGCGTGATGGTCTACCAGGGTCGTCGTGCCATGTTTGATGGCATCCACCAAACA
The DNA here is from genome assembly GCA_965368765.1 of uncultured Anaerolineae bacterium. Taxonomy (GTDB): domain Bacteria; phylum Chloroflexota; class Anaerolineae; order Promineifilales; family Promineifilaceae; genus Leptofilum. The sequence goes on from CBDUOF010000456.1 coordinate 2,419, forward strand.
GACGAGGGTGCTGTATTGGGTGTCCAAATCGAGCAGGGCGCGATCCAGCCGCCACCAGAGTCGTTCCAAAATGTCGGGAAAATCTTTTGGGGGCGGGCCGGGAATGCCCATGCCGCGGGCAAATGCGCCATAAAAGTGGGTGTGGGCGCAGATATTGCCCGGCATCACGAGTTGGTCGCCCGCGTCGAGCTGTTCCAGATTGGGATGGGCGGCAATCAGATCGGCTGAACTGCCGATTTTGGCGATACGGCCGTCTTCCACCAGAATCGCCCCGTTTTCAAGAATTTCATTCGGATCGCTCCAGGTGACGATACGGCCGTTGGTAATAAGAAATTTGCCATTATCAAACATTTTAACCCTCCTATTTTAGGGTTTTGGGAAAGTGTGGTTTAAGCTTGACCAATTGTAGGCTCTTTTGCTTGACAGCCCAAACGGTTTCGTTAAACTCATTGGTAAGAAAACCTCATGTAACTTTATCTAATAGGCATCATCTAAAGATTAGGCACGCGAACCGTGTGCAAAAAATAAATGCAAGGAGCAATAAAGAGATGGCAACCCCTGTAGAAATAACTGATAGCAGCTTTCAAAATGAAGTTTTAGATTCCGATAAGCCCGTTTTGGTGGACTTTTGGGCCGATTGGTGTGGCCCTTGCCGCATGATCGCGCCTTCCGTAAAAGCAATTGCGGAAGAGTACGGCGCAACCTTGAAAGTTGGCAAAATGGATGTCGATGACAATCCAATGGTGCCTGGCCGTTACGGCATCGTAGGTATTCCCACATTGATGCTGTTCAAAGGTGGCGAAGTGGTAGAGCGCATTACCGGTGCCCTGCCAAAAGAGCGCATTGTGGCTCAGATTTTGCCGCACATGAACTAATCTCGTTCATTCGATGATTTTTAGACGCCCACGCTGCTGGCCAGTGTGGGCGTTTTTGTTTCCAGTTGGCAACCTTCGGGAGGTTTCTCCAAAGTGAAACCCATCGTGGGATCATTCCGGAGGTCTAGATAGAGGAGTAGAAAAATGATTGAAGTGGCAATTATGCTGGAAGGACAAAATGGATTGACCTGGGAACGTTGGCAACGCATTGCTCACGCAGTTGAGGATTTGGGTTTTGCAGGGCTGTATCGCTCCGATCATTACACCAATCCGAATCTGCCGGACAAAGAATCTTTGGAGCTGTGGGTGTCGCTGACCTGGTTGGCTAGCCACACCAGCCGCATTGAGTTTGGTCCAATGGTGTCGCCTGTGTCGTTTCGTCAGCCAACGATGACCGCCCGGATGGCCAGTGCAGTGGATGATTTGTCAAACGGCCGTCTTCATCTGGGTCTTGGCGCGGGCTGGCAGGAGCGCGAGCATTATAATTATGGCTGGGATCTTTTGGATATGAACGGCCGTTTTGCCAGGTTTGAGGAAGGGCTGCAAATAATCTCCCACCTGCTGCAGAACGACGAGCCGCTCGACTTTGATGGCGCGTATTACCAGCTGCACGAGGCAGTTTTGCTGCCGCGCCCGCAGCGTCCAGGTGGCCCGCCCATCCTCATTGGTGGCAACGGGCCAAAGCGTACTCTGCCGCTGGCGGCCAAATATGCCAATGAATGGAACGGGGTCTACATTCCGCCGCAGACCTTTGCTGAACGTTCGGAGCTCTTGGATGAGATGCTGGTGGCAAACGGCCGTCAGCCCAGCGAGGTGCGCCGTTCTCTCATGACTGGCCTTGTTTTTGGCAGAGATCAGGCTGACCTGGATGCCAAGCTGGGCCAGCGCACCCTCTCTGCCGATGAGCTACGGGAGCGCGGTTTGGTTGTCGGCACGGGGAATGAGCTGGTGGAGCAGCTAGAAGCATTTGCCAATGCAGGTGTACAGCGCATGATGCTGCAATGGATCGATTTGGATGATATGGCGGGGCTAGAGAAGTTGGGAACGGCCGTACTTCACCAAGTTTCGTAATTGGTTAACGGTGATCGGTAACCAATTTACCGATCACCGTTTAAGGATCATCATTTACTCTGCGCTATCTTCTTCTTCAGCCGCTGGCTTTTCCACAGGTGTAAAGCGTTCTGCCAGTTTGCCTAGCTGCTCGCTTAGTGCTTGCAGGCCCTGAGCAACCCCGGCGCGCGTCTTATTGCCCACATCGCTGGTTTGTACCTTTTCGCGTACTTGCACGGCTTCAGTTTTTACACGGTCCGCCGCTGGACTTTTTTTGATT
>CBDUOF010000457.1:0-4594 GCA_965368765.1 uncultured Anaerolineae bacterium
CGAGGGAATTCTCACCAGCGGTGAGTATACCATGCTTCGGTGAATATCGGCAAAGTGGCCAAGCAGCGGAACAAATATTTTCGGGAACGGCGGTGGGATGCGGCCGTTTACGCCATGCTTCACGACGAATGGGCAGCAACATAGGGGAAGCAGAAATTTCACGCGATTCCGCTCTCAGAGTTGCCCAATCTGCAATGTTCAGGATAATTAAGGATATCGTACGCGAGGTAGCCAATGACAGATTGAGTTCACCAAATCGTTCTTCCAATTTTTTTAGCTTCTAGAACAGCAATGGCTGCCTGCCGCTTGCAGGCTAGCCACGCAAGGTGAATTCTCATGTTAACGGCACACAATCTCAGTAAAGCCTACGGGCTATCCCCCATTCTCAAAAATATTACCTTCTCTGTTAATGTCGGCGAACGCGTTGGGCTGATTGGCCCCAACGGCTGCGGCAAAAGCACGCTCATGCGTCTGCTGACTGGCGAAGAACAGCCCGACAGCGGCCAAATCACGCACAATCCACCAAACCTGCGCGTGGGCTACTTGGCACAAGGCTTCATGCCGGATGAGCAGCAAACGCTAGGTGACTTGCTACACGAAGCTGTGGGCAATCCGGAGGCGCTTGAAGCAGAGCTGGGCAAATTGGCTGTCGCATTGGCTAATGATCCACAGAAAGAAGCCATTCAGCTAGAGTACGATGCTACGCTGGACAGGTTAAATCGGGCCGATTACGGCCGTATCCAACCGCTCCTTGCCACCTTCCAACTTGATCATGTTGATCTAACCCTGCCCGTCCACAACCTGAGCGGCGGTCAAAAAACGCGATTGGCGCTCATTCTCATTTTGCTGGATGAACCCCAACTGCTCCTGCTCGATGAACCGACCAACCATCTGGACATTGGCATGTTGGAATGGCTGGAATCATGGCTGGCCACCTTTAGCGGCGGCGTCCTCATCGTTTCCCATGACCGCGCCTTTTTAAATCAAACTGTCAACCGCATCCTCGATTTAAATCCGCACACGCACACGCTGCGCGAATATGCTGGCAATTACAGCAGCTACCTCCAGCAATATGTGAGCGAGCAAGAAAAGCACCTTTCGGCCTGGAAAGATCAAGTCTATGAAATTCGGCGGATGAAGCAGGATATCCAGCGCACCTTTGAGCAAGCGCGTTCAGTAGAACGAAGCACGACGCCGCGCCAGCCCAACGTGCGCCGCCTGGCAAAAAAAGTCGCCCGAAAAGCCAAGTCCCGCGAGAAGAAGCTCGACCGTTACATAGCTTCCGATGAGCGGGTGGAAAAACCGCTACGCAGTTGGCAAATGAAGCTGGATTTAGAGGAAGCGCCACACCTCGGCAAAGATGTTCTCTTTTTGGACAATCTGGCAGTGGGCTACCCGGGACATCCTCCCCTGCTGCAAAAGATTACGCAACAGGCACAGGCGGGCGAGCGCATCATCCTAACCGGTGTGAACGGCAGCGGCAAAACCACCCTGCTGCGCACAATCGCTGGACAGCTTATACCGCAGTCAGGCACCGTACGTTTGGGTCACAGCGTCCAGCTGGGCTACATGGCACAGGAGCAAGAACTGATAGACTCCGCGCTCACGCCACTTGCAACAATTCAAGAAGTTGCCCCGCTCAACGAGACCGACAGCCGCGCTTTTCTGCACTATTTCCTCTTCACGGGCGATGATCCCCTGCGGCCAAATTCCCAGTTGAGCTATGGTGAACGGGCAAGGTTGGCCCTGGCACGCCTGGTCGCCTCTGGCTGCAATTTTCTACTGCTCGACGAACCGACCAACCATCTAGACATCCCCTCCCGCACCATGTTCGAGGAGGCACTGAGCCAATTCGAGGGCACCATTCTGGCAGTGGTCCATGATCGGTACTTCATTGAGCAGTTTGCTACCAAGATTTGGCTGGTGGAAGATCAGAAATTGGAATTAATTTATGTATGAAGCCGCCGCAATGCTGGCGTACCATTAATGACCGATGGTGATTGGTATAAAGAGGCGATCGCCATGGGGCTCGCTATCATGCACAACAGGCAACCGTTCAAATGTGCGGCTGAGGTAAAAGCCCAGCGCCAGATTGAATTCTCCTGCGGGCATCTCTGGCGGCACAAAGATCTGGTTGTGCAGCAGCCAAAAACGGTCGCCGGGCTGCAAGGTGTGGCTGCTCAGCGGCAAGCCATCTTGTTGTGCCGCCACCGTTTGCGGATCGCTGAGTAAATGGATAAATAAGGAGAGCTGTGGGGGCGGTGGCCCAATTACTTCCCAGGCTGTGACAAGCTGCAGCGGCTGGCCCGGTCGTGCGGGGCGCGGAGAAAGTTGGTAGCCAATCATCTGAAAGCTTCCGCCAAATTGCGTGGACCGATTGGCTGCGTCGCCGCCAGCTTCCGGGGCGAGAAAGACGGCCGTTTCCCAGCCATCATCTTTTGCCAACGCCGGAGCAACCACCATGGCCGACGTCTCATTGGCAGTCAGTGGCTCGGCAAAGGAAGCCGCATCAGTAAGCCACATCCCACGCAGCGGTTCAGGTATCAATTCCAACGGATCGCCCACTTCCGGGTACAAAAAAAGCGCCGATTCGGCGGCGGGCAGCACCACACTCTGGCGGCAATCGTAAAAACGAACGGCCGTTTCACCGTCATCTCGCGTTAAATAGGTCCAACTTTGGTAGGCGGGTCGCCACCATGGGTCTTGTTCATAGGTCAGGACTGTGCAAAGCGCAATGTCTTCAGGCGTGTCGGTTGTCTGCACAACGGCGGCAGCCTCAGCCAGACCAGTTTGCCAAAAGAAGCGGATGCCCTCAACCTGGGGCCATTGCTCAAAGTACGCCAGCCATGTAGTATGCCCCTGCCAGCCCAGCAGCAAAAGGGCACCAAGTCCAGCCACAACCTTCGCCTTTGCAAACTTCTGCGGATGGGAACGGCCGTATTCCCATACGAGTCCCAGAGGAAGCACAGGAAAGACAAAAACCACCACTTGGGCCAAAACCGTGCGATAAAAATTGGGCGCAGGCTGGCTCAACATCCCGGGCAAAAGGCTCACGAACAGCCATATCACCACAAAGGCGTAGGGCCATTGCCGCCAGCGCCACAAAGCAACCAGCAGACCACCAAAAAAGAACGCCGCCACAACGGCCACAAACACCGGCCGGCCAGGCACGTTGTCGAACATTAGCGGATCGCCTGGGCCGCTAAACATGCGCAACGTGGCCCATGTGGTCTCAAACGCAGGCTGGGGATCGCCCGCCTGCAAGGCTGCTAGCGGCCGATTAAAATCTAAAAAGGCAAATTCATCCGCCTCGGGATTGTTGCGCAGGAAGCTAACCAACGGAAACATCGTGAGCAGCATCACTGCGCCAGCCAACAGCAGCCGCCAACCCTGCCCAGCCACGATGGGCCGATGCCACAGCCATAAATAGGTAACAAACAGCAGAAAAATGAAGGGCAAAATGCGGGCGGCGGTATATAGATAAAGTGAAAGGCCGGCCAGAAAACCAGCCAAAATAAATACGGCCGTTGCCCACGCAGACCCCTTACTCCGTCCGTCACGCAGGCCACGCAGGAAAAATAGCGCCGCCAGTGCCGCCACCAAAGGCAGAGCCGAGGAGCGCAGTCCGGAACGCGCCGCGAACAAAGTCCAAAATGTCAGGGGGAAAAAGGCGGCTGCCAGCCAACCAAGCGACACCCCAAACAGCAGCCTGACAAGCCGGTAAATGGCGGCTAATCCCAAAAGGCTGACCATCGTTGAGGCCAGGCGAATGGTGAACAAATGGGTTCCAGAGACGGCCGTCCACAGCGCCAGCCAGTAATAATATAACCCTTCGCGCCCCTGCCCCGCCGGATAAAACAGCCGCCAGTCGCCTGCCTGCACCTGAGCGGCGATTTGGGCTTCGATCAGCTCATCCATTTCCAGACCGGGCGGCACGGCCAGCAAGGCACGCCAAAAGAGCCAGGCCGCCATTAGCAGCAAGATCACAGTGACCAACCGACGCCAGACGGCCGTTTGCGGCACAGTCGTTGGCATTATTCAATCACCGTTAGCTGGCCCAATTCAAATACATCACTTATTTGCTGGCCCGCCTCGTTTAGCAAAGGCAGACGCCACCCTTCAGTTTGCACCCATAAGCCGGCTGTCAGGGTATAAGTTCCCGGCGGCAAATCGGCTGGCAAAGCCAAAATGTGGGCATCGCGGACGTACTTATCCAACCCCCAACGGCGCGTTGGAAAGTTACCGGGATTGAGATGATCTGACTGTGTCACAAGGCTGCCGTCGGAGCGCAGCACGTGGACAAAACTTTGGTAGTTGATGTCGAGCGGATGCTGGGCTTTCCAGTACAAATTTACGTCGAATTGGTCGCCCGCTTTTAGCGCCGTTGCTGGCAGATCAATGCCAATCAAACCAATTTGCTGACCAAAATCGGCAAATGTTTGCACCTGAGCTGGCTCGGCAATGAGGCCAGTGGAGCTGGCATGGAGCCAGCCTGCCGGGTAAATAATGAAGATGGCAACGGCCGTTAATAATCCAGCCGCAGCTAGCACCCAGCGATCCGGCAACGCAAATGAGGACGTGGTTTCTGGCAGAC
>CBDUOF010000458.1:0-4589 GCA_965368765.1 uncultured Anaerolineae bacterium
CTCGCCAACTCAGCCGTTAGCTTTTGGGCACTTTTTCAAACACTGAAAAACCCTAACAACTATAACAACTAGTTGCCTTCTATCCCCTGCTGTATTAGTATTCAGGTTATGTTCATTGGGAATTCAGAAGAAGTCGCTGTCAAGTTATTGGTTGTTGATGATAATATCTCCATTTTGCGGGCGGTAGAAACGGCTTTGCAACGTGAAGCATTTGTTGTAAATACGGCCGTTTCTGGTGAAGAAGCGTTAGCCGTCATCGCCCGAACCGGGCTACCCCATTTGGCGATCATCGATTTAAATATGCCGGGCATGGACGGGTTTGAACTGTGTGAAGCTATCCACGAGTTTTCAGACCTGCCTATCATTATGCTCACTGCCATTGACGATGAAGAAACCGTCGTGTTTGGCCTGGATCGGTATGCAGAAGATTATATTGTGAAACCATTCCGGGCGGCCGAACTCGTGGCCAGAGTGCGTCGGGTGCTGCGCCGCATGGGGGACTTTGCCTACACGCTGGAGCCCGTGATCAAAGTAGATGACAATTTGCAGGTCGATTTTCCAAATCGCAAAGCGTTTGTGCAGGAGCGTCCTGTACAGTTGACCCCCACAGAAGCAAAATTGCTCTACATTCTTATGCGCAATGCCGGGCGAACCGTCACCAACGGTTTTTTACTGCGGCGCGTCTGGCCAATGGATGATGCTTTTGAAGATCGATTGCACACCCACATTTACCGCCTGCGCCGCAAAATTGAATCTTCTCCCAAAGACCCCCACTACATCATTTCTGATTGGGGAACTGGCTACAGTTTCTTGTCCCAACCAGAGGCGTAGCCCAGCGCCTACAAGAGGCGACATAATTCTCAAATTTGCCCGGCATCATTAGATGCCGGGTTTTTTATTGCATTCGCACCTTTGGCCAAATTGTCCACCAGGTTTGGCCGCAGCACCTACCAAAATCAACCCATCTCCCCCCACAAAAGTTAGATTACAACTGCGCGTAAACCTTGTATTTTATTTATAGGCAATCTTCGCTCGTTTATGCATCCTCTGGATGCTTGATAGTATGAAAACGGCCGTTGCTGTTGCAAGCAGCATTTGATCAATAGCGATAGTCATTTCCGCGAAGATATGACATTTGTAAAAATATAAGGAGATTAAAAATGCACGCACTCGATATGCTCACCTATGGCCATCAAACAGTGGTCGATTCAGTTGACGGTTTGCCCGAAGCTCACTGGGAACGCGCCGGCGTTTGCGGACATTGGTCCGTAAAAGAAATCGTGGCCCATTTAGCGTCATACGAGCGACTGCTGGTAGAAATATTGCAGACCCTTACCGACAGCAGCGCGCCGTCCCCTCTGCTGGCAACCATGTTGGCCAACGAAGAAAGCTTTAATGACGATCAGGTTTTGCAGCGGCAGCACATGACGCCAGCCGAACAGTGGGCTGATTATGAAACGGCGCACATCCAGGCCCAGGCGCTGCTGCAGCGCATTCCGCTTGAGGGGCAGCGGCTGCCCGGTGTTCTTAGCTGGTATGGTCCTGATTATGACCTGGAAGATTTTCTGGTTTACATGTTTTATGCGCACAAACGGGAACACGCCGCTCAAATCAATGTATACCGAGATCGGCTGGCGCAGCAAGCAGCAGTGCCTGCGCCGCTTTTGGCAGGTGCAGCATGATGTCCCAAGCACCATTACGTTTATTGGCTGTGTTGGCGCATCCCGATGATGAATCGTTGGGGGCCGGCGGCATTTTGGCCAAATATGCTCAGGAAGGGGTAGAAACCTTTCTGCTTACCGCCACGCGCGGCGAGCGCGGCTGGCCACAGGACCCGGAAACCAATCCCGGCCTGCAGCAGTTAGGCGATCTGCGTGAAGCGGAACTGATGGCTGCGGCCGAGGTGCTTGGCCTGCGTGAAGTTGGTTTTTTGGGCGTCATAGACGGTGAACTGGATCAGGCTGACGCCGCCGAGATGACGCGCCAAATTGCGGCGGCTATCCAGCGGATTCGGCCGCAGGTGGTGGTGACGTTTGATCCATTTGGTGCATACGGGCATCCAGACCACATCGCTATTTGCCAGCTGACGACCGCAGCAGTGACAACGGCCGTATCCCGATCCATTGCCAATCAGTTACCCCATCAGGTAGACAAGCTGTACTACATGGTCATGGCGCCCGGTGAAATGGCGATCTATCAATCTATCTTTGGCGACCTGATCATGAACATAGATGGCGTTGAGCGACGGGCATTTGCCTGGCCAGCGTGGGCCATTACCACGCAGGTAGACACGACGCCTTATTGGCGCCAGGTGTGGCAAGCTATCGGCTGCCATCGCACCCAGCTGCCAGGCCTGGCGAATATGACGCAATTGCCAGAAGCCACCCGACGCGATCTGTTTTCGTCGCCAACTTTTTACCGCGCCATGAGCCTGGTAAATGGCGGGCGCGACCGGGAAACAGACCTTTTCAGCGGTATACGAGAGCAACAAGTTGCATAGAGGCGACGCCCCCGTAAAAAATGAGGATTTGACCATGTTGGCATCTGTTCAATCGAAAACGATCAACCCAATTCAACGTTCGACCGTTTATGCTCGCGCTGTGGTTATCGGCAGCGGCATTGCTGGTTTAACGGCCGTTCGCGTGTTAAGCAGCTATTTCAGTCAGGTAACCATTATTGAGCGGGACATGCTGGCGACGCCGGATGATTTTCGTCGGGGCGTGCCGCAGGGTCGCCATGCCCATACGCTGATGCCGCGGGGGCAGGCCATATTGGAGAAGCTTTTCCCTGGCCTGCTGGATGAAATGATTGCCAATGGAGCCATCCAGATAGACGCCAAAAAAGATATTGCCTATTTTCAGGACGGCCGTTGGCAAACACCGCAGAACCGGTCAACCAATGTGGCCAGCAGCCGTCCGCTGCTAGAGTCCATCATGCGGCGGCGCGTGATGGCTTTGCCCAACGTCTCGGTGATTTCTGGATGCAATGTAGTGGGGCTTAACACGGACGCCACAGGTAAGCGCGTAAACGGCCTGCGACTGCGTCCTCGACGTGGCTCGGTCTGTACCGAGAATGCGCTTGAGGCCAATTTGGTTGTAGACACCAGCGGGCGCGGATCCAAGGCGCCTCAATGGTTGGTTAGCCTGGGATTCGCGGCGCCCGAGGAGTGGCGCATCAATCCATTTGTCGCTTACACCTCGCGGATATATCAGCGCCCAGCAGACTTTAACGCTGCATGGAAAACGCTGTACATGCCGCCAAATGCCCCTCACGGTACGCGGGGCGGCATTATTGTGCCAATGGAAAACGGCCGTTGGTGCGTCACGCTCATAGGTGTGGCAGGTGATGCCCCACCAACCGACGAAGCCGGCTTTCTAGCCTTTGCCCAAAGCTTGCCTTCGCCCCGCTTTTATGAGGCAATTAAAGACGCCCAGCCGCTGGGGCGGGCCAATGGCTTCCAGCGCACTGAAAACCGTGTACGGCGCTACGACAAGCTGCCTGATTATCTGGATGGCTTCCTGGTTTGTGGTGATGCAGCCATTGCCTTGAATCCTATCTACGCCCAGGGGATGACGGCAGCAGCGCAGGCAGCCCATGCACTCCAGCGCAGCCTGCAAGCCCAGCAGCGGCAGTCGTCAGACAGCTTGGATGGCCTGTCGGGGCGCTTCCAGCAAACGATGAGCCAGGCTGTACAGCGACTCTGGCGTATCGCCACCACCAATGATTGGTCGTGGCCCATCACCGAAGTGACCGACGACCTGGATGATGAGCCGGCTCTTTAAAGCTGCATCCTGAGAAAAGCGTGGTTCAAGAGATGCTTCGGCGCTTCTTTTTTTACGGTGCCTGAAAAACCGTGGATATTTCGCAATCTATGCTGCCATTTTGGGCTAAATTTCGTATACTCAGCAAATGGAAAATAAGCAAAACAAAAAAGTTTGTATTGTGACGGGGGCCGGGCAGGGCCTGGGGGCGCTAATTGCCCAGACGTTGGCGGCCGATGGCGTCCGGGTGGCGGTGAATGATATTAATCCTGATCGGGCGGAGCGAACGGCCGTATCCATTCGTGAAGCCGGAGGGGAGGCCGTTGCCATTGCGGCTGATGTGGCGAACAAGTTTCAATGTTCCCATCTCATCGAGACCACGCGGGCCGCATGGGGGCAGCTGGATATTTTGGTTAACAATGCGGCCGTGATGCCAAAATCTACCATCCTGAAGCTAGATGAGTGGGAATGGAATCGCTGCCTGGAAGTCAATCTGAAGGGCACTTTTTTTATGAGCCAGCTTTGTGGTCGAGTCATGGCAGATGAAAATCAGGAACGGGGCGGGGTTATCATCAATATGGCTTCGACGGCAGGGTCGCAAACTGCGTTAGAAAGCCGGGCAGCGTACTGTGCCAGTAAGGCTGGGGTGATGGGTTTCGCCCGGGAATGCGCCCGCGAATATGCCCAGTATGGTATTCGGGTTCACACCTTGCTGCCAGATGAAGAACGGCCGTCGCCACCCAACATCATCGCCGAAAAAGTGCGCAGCCTTTGCCATCAGCCTGATGATGAGCTTATTCCTCTTATTGCCTCGTGACGCAAGCCAAA
>CBDUOF010000459.1:0-4578 GCA_965368765.1 uncultured Anaerolineae bacterium
AAGAGATTCAAGAAATTCAATGGGAAGCGACCCTGCGTGAAGAATTGCAGGCCAAGCAGTCGGCCGAATCGTATAAGAGCCCAGCCCACAAATAAGCAAAAATACAAAGCTAATTTCCGTAGCACGCTTTATTTCTCTTTGCTACAATCCACTTTATGAGTGAATTACCACAACGACTACAGGAAATAATTGAGGATTTCAGCTACTGCGAAGGTCAGGAAAAGCTGGAATATTTGCTGGAATTTGCCGAAAGCTTGCCCCCCCTGCCATCGTGGCTGGAAGGCAAACAGCCTGAGATGGATCAGGTGCATGAATGCATCACGCCTATCTTTATCCATCCTGAGAAAAATGGCGACGGCTTCTTCTTCCACTTTGACATTCCTCAGGAATCCCCGACCGTCCGCGGTTATGGAGCCATTCTTCAGCAAGGCTTCGATGGGGCGACGCTGGAACAAATCCAGGCCGTCCCCAACGAATTTTATTTGCAGATGGGTTTGCAGACTGTAATTTCCGGACAGCGCCTTAATGGCATTAGTGCCATGCTGGCACACATGAAGCAGCTTGCCAGTGAGAATAGTTGATAATTGACCGCCTCCCGATCACCGTCCCTGCGGCTGTTCAATCGTGACAGAGCCGGAACCACTGTCTATGATGAGCTCTAGGCTGTCTGGATCGTCAGGATCATAATTTGGCGTTTCCCAAACGCCATCGTCACCTTCGCCGCTAATTCGGATAAAACGGCCGTCTAGCGACACACGCCCAGAACCACTATCCACCGACACACGAGCCGCCATTGACGTTGGCAGAAAAAGATCAACTGCTCCCGAGCCGGTATCAATTGTAATTTCATGACGGCCGTTCGCAGGCAGCGTCGCGACCACGTGGCCGGAGCCGCTGTCTAAATAGATGTCATAATCACCGCCCGGAAGCTGCATACTTACAGCACCCGAACCGGTATCCACCCTCAGATCCGTCAATAAGAGGCCACCAAGCTGCAAATCGATGCGTCCTGACCCAGAATCAATGGATAGATCGGTAGGGACAACCTGGCTTAAGCCAATTTGCCAGGGCTCGGCGCCGCCGCTTACTCCCCAATTGCCAAACCACCGCTGACCGCTCTTTTCACCAAGCGACACATCGGCCTTCCCGTCCTCGACGTCAGACTTCAGGTCATAATCGTTGACTACGTAAATAGTACCTTCCAGCAAATCACCGCCGCCAGAGGACGCAGCAACATCCATCCCTAGAGAGCCTGAATCCAGATAGATTTCGGCACTTTCTACTCCCTCCGCGCTCACCGCGACCGTTTCCTGCCGATATTCAGCCGAAGGTAGTAGATTAAATCTTGATAAAAGCGGCAGTTCCTTGCCAAACAGCAAGATGGCGCCAAAGATGGCAACGGCCGTTAAGCTCACAATTCCACTCAAAAACGTGCCAAACGGCCGTCTTACCTGCTGAACAATGATGTTAATACCTAAGAATATCAACAGTAGGGGCCAAAGTTGAAGCGCCACAGCCCAATTTAACTCAGCCACTATTCCCAGATTCCGCAGTAAAAAGTAAACGCCCGCCGCAATTAACAGCACCGGTCCAAACAGCGAACGGCCGTTCTTATGCTGTCTGCCTTCCTGTAAATCGTCCATTAGTTAGACCTCCCTATAACAAAAAAATCAATTCGGCATACGCCTGTAATACTCTAATACGCAGCAGGCAAACGGCCGTTGCATCGTTTTGACAACTCCCCTCTTTTCCAATAAAATCAGCGCCGTTCCCAGAACCAAAATCCTTAAGAAAGGAGCCATTCGCGCGGTTTCCCCGATCGGGTGATGGTCACCAAACATTTTTGAAACGCTTAACCACACAAAATCACCTCCTCTATCCTGCGTCAGCCAATCCGCATTGTCGGTTGCCCAAAAATATCTATCAATGACACCCATTTCTAAGAGGTTCTAACGAATGAAAGAGTATAAGACGAGTCAAATTCGTAATGTAGCACTCATTTCACACAATGGTGCTGGTAAAACCACCCTGGTAGAACGATTGTTATTCAACACCGGGGTCACCACCCGTATGGGTGACGTACAAAGTGGCACTGCCGCCATGGATTTTGAAGAAGAAGAAATTAGCCGCAACAGCTCAATCGCAACCGCTCTGGCACCCATCGAATGGAAAGATGCCAAAATCAATATTTTAGATACGCCGGGATACACCGACTTCATCGGCGAAGTCAACGCTGCCCTGGCCGTAGCAGAGGGGGCCATGGTGCTCGTAGAGGCGGTTTCTGGCGTTGAAGTAGGCACAGAGATCGTTTGGCAAGAAGCCGGGTGGCGTAACCTGCCGCGCATTGTAGTAATTAACAAAATGGACCGCGACAATGTCCGCGCAGCTCGTGCCCTCAAGAGCGTGGAAGACAATTTAGACGGCAATTTTATCCCACTTCAGCTTCCCATTGGTGAAGGCGCCACCTTCAAAGGCGTCGTCGATCTGCTCTCAATGGAAGCCCGTTTGGGCGACAACGATGAGCGCGCGCCCATCCCCGACGAGTTGGTAGAAGCCGCAGATGCTGCCCATCTGGCCATCGTTGAAGCCGCAGCTGAAGGGGATGATGCCCTTATGGAAAAGTATTTTGAGAACGATGGTCTGTCTGATGAAGACATTGTTCGCGGACTGAAACTTGCGATGCAGCAAGGTTCAATCACCCCGCTCCTTTATAGTGCGCCACAGGCCGGCATTGCCGTCGTGCCAATTATGAATGCCATGGTGCGCCTCTTCCCCGCGCCGAACGAAACAGACGGTTTCACAGCCATCAATGCGCAAGGCGAAGAAGTTACCCAAAAAGTAAGCGATAATTCACCTCTGGCCGTTTTCATATTTAAGACCCGTGAAGATCCGTACGGCAAAATGAGCTACCTGCGTGTATTTGGTGGCATACTGGAATCGGACAGCCGCATCTGGGATGCCAATCTGGATAGCGAAGTACGGGTCGGCACGTTGCAACTTTTGACCGGCAAGGAACAAGCGCCTGTCCCCAAATTACACAGTGGCGATATTGGTATTGTGGTGAAATTAGGTGATGCCCAGACCAATGATACATTGTGTGACAGAGGTCACCAGCTTAAGCTGGCAGCCGTCAGCCAACCCAACCCCATTGCCCAGGTGGCCATTCATCCCGTAGACCAGTCGGACGTGGCCAAACTGAGCCAGGCACTTAACCGTCTGGTAACCGAAGACCCTACCCTGGAATGGCACACAGAAACTGCCACGCGCGAGACGATTTTATCCGGTATGGGGCCCACCCACTTACAAATTGCAGTACAAAAGGCCAGTTCAAAATTTGGGGTAAATCTCACGACAACCGTTCCCAAAGTGCCTTATCGCGAAACAATTACAAAAACCAACTCCGCTGAATACACCCACAAGAAGCAGTCGGGTGGAGCAGGACAATATGCGCGTGTCTTTTTACGCGTAGAATCATTGGACGATGATGCGGAATTCGAATTTGACTCTGAGATTTTTGGTGGCTCGGTTTCGGCGCCCTTTGTGGCTGCCACTGAAAAAGGGTGTCGGCAGGCACTTGAGGCTGGCCCCGTTGCTGGCTTTCCCGTTGTGGGTGTAAAGGCTGTCATCTACGACGGCAAGGAACATCCAGTAGACTCCAAAGAAATTGCCTTCCAGACGGCTGGGCGTGAGGGATTTAAGAAGGCAATGTTGGGCGCAGGTCCTGTGTTGCTGGAGCCAATCTACGAAGTCTCTGTGACGGTACCAGCCGATCATATGGGTGATATTCTCGGGGACATGAACACCCGTCGAGCCCGTGTGCTGGGAATGGATCAGGCTGGCACAAAAAGCATTGTGAATTCAGAAGTACCGTTGGCCGAAATGCAAACCTATACGGCCGATCTTCGCTCGATGACGCAGGGACGTGGGGCATTTTCCATGAAGTATTTGCGTTACGGCCGTGTGCCCAACCATATGCAGGCCGATGTTATTGCCAAAGCCAGGGCCGCTGAGGAAGAAAGTTAAAAACAGAGTGCGTATTGCCTGGTTTTTTGCTATGCACTATTGTATCTTTGTTAAAATAAGGTTGTGATAATTATCCACGGCCGCTTCCCATCCGGGTGAAATCACCAACGTTGTATCATACTGAAACACCACCGCAGGACCGCTAAACCGATGACCAGGCCGCAGCTTATCTCGATTGTACAGCGAGGTAAGCTGCGGTTTTTGTTCAAACCAAACCTCTTTTTGCCCGACAGCGGCTTCGCTGGCATCTTGCGAACCGAGCGGTTCTGACAAGATTTGCGGAGGATTGACGGGAGCAACGGCCGTTACGCGCAGCGTCACCACCTCGACCAGCTCCCCTTCCGGCAAACGATAGCCAAATCGCTGCTCATGGGCGGCATGAAACAACGCAACCACCTTACCGACGCCCGTTTCCCAAGGCACGGTTAGCTCATGTGATTGACCTTTGTAGCGCATATCAAGCCGATACTGTAACGTAATTGACGCATCATCATGGCCCTCGGCGACCATTTCAGCAGAGGCGCGTGTTGTCAGAGATTCCAGTTCATTTAACAG
>CBDUOF010000460.1:0-4528 GCA_965368765.1 uncultured Anaerolineae bacterium
CGCTGGCCCAGCCATCGGAACAATAACGTGACGCAATACTTGTAGCCGACTGGCCCCGTCGATGGTCGCCGCCTCATCCAAATCCAGCGGAATCGTCATTAAATATTGGCGCATCAAAAAGATGAGGAATGGGCTGCCGGTAAACGCCGGTAAAATCAGCGGCAGATAGGTATTTACCCAACCCAATTTTGCAAACAAAATAAATTGCGGCACCAGTGTGACCTGGCTGGGAACCATTAATGTGGCCAACACAATAAGGAACAAGAAATTGCGTCCTGGAAAACGCAAGCGGGCAAACCCATAGGCGATCAGCGTGGTAGAAATCACCTGCCCGACCACATTCCAGGTAACGAGCACGGCCGAATTCCTGAAAAACCGACCAAAGGGCACTTCCTTAAACACCTGGGCAAAGTTCTCCCAGGCCAGCGGATTAGGCACCCAAGACGGCGGTATTTGGAAAAGCTGTTCATTTCCTTTCAGCGCCGTCGCAATCATCCAATAAAACGGTGTCAAAAACAGCAGCGCAAACAAGAACAACACCAAATAGCCTCGCGTTGTTGTCCAAAACTTACGCCGCCGGTACTTCTCCATTCGAAAGATATTCATCGGCGTTCAGCCTCATAGTGAACCCACATCGGTGAACTGCGGAAAACCAGCAACGTAATCAGCAAAATGATGAGAAACAAAATCCAGGCGAGCGCCGAGGCATACCCCATGCGCAAAGAAACCCACGCTTTGTTATAGAGGTAAAGCATGTAGAAAAAAGTTGCCTTGAGTGGCCCACCCTGCGTGGCCACAAACGACGATGTAAAGGTCTGGAAAACACCAATCAGCCCAATAATGAATTGGTAAAAGATAATAGGACTCAACATTGGAATGGTGACATAGCGAAACTTTTGCCACTCGCTGGCCCCATCGACAATGGCAGCTTCGTACAGGTGGCTGGGGATATTTTGCAGCCCAGCCAAATAGATGACCGCGCTGCCGCCCACGCCCCAAATGCTAATCATTACAATCCCATACAGCGCCGTTTTCGGATCACCAAACCAATTTGGCCCCTCAATACCAAAATAACTCAACACAGTGTTTACCAGGCCAAAGCGACTGTTTAAAACCCAAACCCAAACCAGGGTGGCGGCAATACTAGGGACAACATAGGGTAAATAGAGCAATGTGCGAAAGATGCCGACCCCTTTTAACTTAACGTTTAGCGCCATCGCCATTGCCAGCCCAACGGCCGTAGACAACGGCAAATAGATTAGCGCATAGCGCAGCGTCACCCCCAGGGCCTGCCGAAAATCGGCATCACGCAAAAGAATTTGCTGATAATTATCTAGCCCAACCCAACGCGGATCACCGACAATGTTCCAGCGAGTAAAGCTAATCACAAAGGACGCCAACATTGGTCCGGCAATAAAGGCAAGAAAGCCCACAATCCAGGGGGAAATGAACAGATAGCCAGAAATCGCTTCCCGGCGAGCCGCAGGCCCCATTTGTCGCCATAGTCGAATTGGATTTTTAGGCAGAGCAATCATTTAGCAACCTATTCTGTGCGCATTAAGGCCGTCAGCTTTTCGGCCATTTCGACAATATCTCTTTGTGCAGCAAACTTGAGGCAGACACCTGCTGGCTGGCGCACCTTCTCCACCCAGCCTGAAGGAATAGTGTTAATGCCCTGCCGCGCCCCAGCCATCGCCCCAATCACAGCGGCAATCGTGTCAGCGTCCCGGCCAAAGTTACCGCCCCAAAACATCCCCCGGTGAAAATCCCCGTCGGTTAGACGGAAAATGGCGTAGATTTGGGGGACAGCTTCCGGGCTGGCCGCGTGAACCGGCGTCCACAATTCAGTGTGCAGCCGCTCCCAGGCGGCTTCAATGCTGCCGGACTCGTCGCAAATGCGCATGGCCAGCGACATGGTGCGCCCCAGCCAGCTATCATCCGGGATTTGCGCCAGGCCAGCGGCGACAATTTCATCAGTTGTCCCCCCAACCATCGCCATGGCTACGCTGGCAGCCACGGCCTGTGCTGCCCAAATGCCATCCTGATAATGGCTAATTTGCGCCTCAATGGCAGCCATTTCTGCTGCACGCTCTGGTTCGCCAGCGCACAAGACACCAATCGGAGCTATACGCATGGCTGCACCGTCATCGTAGTTGAGCACATTGTCCTGGCCAGAGAGTGGCGGCAAGGCACCTCGACGCAAATTTTCTACAGCCCCATATAACGGCCGTCCACCTCTTTCAAACAAACCCCCCTGGGCCAAAATATATTTTTGCCATGAGGCTAATAACGCATCCAAGGTCAGCTCACCGTTGCAATCCAGCAAAGTTTGTGCAGTGAGTACGGCAAATTCCGTGTCGTCGGTGCTTTTTGCGCCAGCATACAAATTAGTGATGATGCCATAGCGCTGCCGATGCGGGTCACTTCGGCCCAAATCGCCAAAGGCATCGCCCACGGCAAGCCCGACCAGGCAGCCTACGGCTCGGCCACGGCAAAGTGCTTCATTTTTGATGAGTTCGGCTCTGGTAATCATGAAACTACTCTCTCCTTGAAATGGGAACGTTCCCATTGTGACACAAATAAAAAGGACATGGGCAGGTTGGCTATCATGTCCGGTTCAGGTTGATAATGGTGCTGTGGAGCCACGCCGCTGCAATGTACAGGTAAATAAGTGACGACGCGGCGTGAGTGACGGCCGTTCTCCTAAATGATCCAGTAAGAAATTTGCGGCCTGTTGCCCGATTTGATACTTTGGCTTGGCAACGGTTGTCAAAGGCGGCGTTGTAGCAGAAGCGGCAAAAATATCATCAATACCCATAATCGAAAGGTCCGCGGGAATAGACAATCCGGCCTCATGTGCTGCCTGCAATGCACCAATGGCCAAAATATCGTTCGCGGCCAAAACGGCCGTTGGCGGATTTGGCAACCCGAGCAGCTGCTGCATCGCTTGCTGCCCACCCGCTTCGGCAAACGGCACACGAATAATTAACTGAGTATCCAATGGCAGCCCTTTTGCCAACAAAAAATCCTCGTAGCTTGCCAGCCGTGAATGGCCAGGCCGACTTTGCCGCTGGCCACGAATAAGGCCGATGCGCCGATGACCCAATTGGTAAAGATGAGACAGCGCCAATTCGGTAGCCCCATAACTGTCTGAGCCGACAATATCAAAATCAGGATAATCCTCATGTGAGCCAATGAGAACAGTTGGTATATGGGTTGCTTTTAGCGCATCGTTGCTCACGCATATTGGGTTAATCAAAATTGCATCAAAGCGGTTGCGCCGTGCCATTTCCAGAAACGTCATTTCTCGCTGTGGGTCCCAATCACTATTTGCAAAAACCACAGCATACCCTTCTGTTTCCATCTTGTCCTGCACGCCCCGAGCGACCGCTGGCCAAAATGGGTTGGTAATATCTGGCAAAGAAAGCATGATGATATTGGTACGATCGGTGCGAAGGCTGCTGGCGACGGCATTGTGTGTATAGCCCAATTCCTGAATGGCTTCTTGGACCCGTTCCACCGTTTCGGCCCGCACATTGCCCCCATCCCCGCCGATGACGCGAGACACCGTGGTCTTGGAAACCCCAGCATGTTTCGCTACATCAATAATTGTGGGCCGCCGCTTCACACTCGCTTCTCCTTTTCCTAAATGGGAACGTTCCCATTCTAGCAACAAGCCCCCAAAAAGGCAAAACACAACGCATCTATGTGATTTCTACAATATTAATAGTTGTTTTTTAAGAAGAAAAACGAAACTGTCCTGCATGGGCAAGCTATAAACGTCTCTGCCCAAATAGCGCCATCAAGATGGCCATCGTAACCAAAAGCAAATAAATTACAGTCCAGATAATAATGCGCCGGCGACGCTGGCGTCGTCGTTCTGGCGTGGGCAAATAGGCAACATCCACGATGTGATCAAAGTAGCGCGGGCAAAACAGCCGTTCTCCCAATAAATCAGCGGCAAGATCATCCCCACCTGCCAGCTCGTGCTGCCCACGAAACCTACCCCCGCCCTCATTTCTTTCCCGCCATCTACTATTTTTAGCTGAAGGCGATAACCAGAATAAGGGAGTTGCTGCAAGCCAACAATATGCCCACTGCCCGACCGCAGTGGCGCCTCCAGCCAGCCACGAATAACCCACCGACGACGCAGCAGCCAAACGGCCGTTCCCAGCAAAACCAGCCACCTGCCCAGGCCCTCACAGATACGTGGCGCGCCATTTTTTCTTTTTCCGCCTCTGAAAGATTTACCATCCGTCTTGCTCAATTACCCAATTCTTCTCGCACTGCTTCTGCTAAAATACCGACCATCTCGGCCAACTGTGCCTCATTGACAATGAGCGGTGGCCCCAGCATGAGCAAATCGCCGTTCACCCCATCGGCACACCCTTGCGAGTAGTAGACGATGAGACCTTTGTCGAAGGCACGTTGCCAGATGTCCCAGGCGAGGTGGCGTTTTGTCGGAAACGGCCGCTTACTCACCTTATCTTCCACCAACTCAATGCCCCAAAACAGGCCACGTCCGCGA
>CBDUOF010000461.1:0-4480 GCA_965368765.1 uncultured Anaerolineae bacterium
ATGTGTAAGTGCAGTAATGTATTTAGCTAAGCCGTACTAATGGTCGAGGGCTTACTTTCCACTTGATACGGAGAATTCGGTTTTCTGACGTTGTGCAGAATTTGAAGTTTTGTTGATTACTATTTAGTTCTTAGACGATCTTTTTTGTTTATAAGAAGGTCTCTTGGTGATTTGAGCGGCGAAGGTACACCCGGTCCCATCCCGAACCCGGAAGTTAAGCTCGCTAGCGCTGATGGTACTTGGGGGGCGACTCCCTGGGAGAGTAAGTCATTGCCAAGAGACCTTTTTATTTTCCTCTTTGTTGTATCCTCTTTTTAACCCATATTTGTAGGCTTGTCTCTGATGAACGAATATCTTTCTCTGCTTAGGCGCAATAGAGATTATCGTTATTTGTGGTTAGGTAATGTTGTTTCGCAGCTGGGCGATTGGTTTAACTTGATTGCGGCGGCGGAACTGATAACTGAATTGAGTAGTTTTGGGGTAGCTATTAGCTACCTTTTTTTGGCTCGATTTTTGCCACTGTTTTTGTTTAGCCCGCTGGCTGGCGTTTTGGCTGACCGATATAACCGTCGCACTTTGATGGTTGTCTCTGATGTTTTGCGAGCGGTTGTGGTTTTGGGTTTTTTGCTTGTTGGCGTTACGGGCCAGGTATGGCTGTTTTACTTGTTAACAATTGCGCAATTTGCCCTAAGCGCTCTCTTTACACCGGCCCGCTCTGCTGCCGTAGCAATGGTAGTTGACCGACAAGAGTTGGTAACAGCAAATGCTTTAGACAGCTTTACCTGGAGTACGATGCTGGCATTAGGGGCATTTCTTGGCGGGGTTGTTGCGGCCGTTTTTGGGGCGGAGACTGCGTTCTTCTTAGATTCGATAACCTTTATGCTTTCGGCCTGGTTTATTAGCCGTGTGACATTGAAGGTGGCTCCTGTTGTCGTTGGCGAGGAAAGTCTTGGTGGGTGGCTTGATTTTATTGATGGCTTTCGGTATTTGTGGGGACGGCCGTATCTGCTTATTCTCAGCTTAATTAAGGCATCGGGCTCTCTGGTTTGGGGCGCCGTGAACGTGTTGGAAATCAGCTTTGCTGACAACGTATTCCCTTTGACCCTGTTTCCGCTGGCAGAAGCATTGCGGATTGAAGATGGCGGTACTGCTTCTTTGGGCATTATTTATGTTGTGAGTGGGTTGGGTACTGGTTTAGGACCCTTGTTCATGCGCCGCGCTTTGGGGAGCCGCCCGCCGAGGTTGATTTTGGGTGCTGCCATTGGCATGGCGCTGGTGGCTATTGGTATTTGGGGGCTGGGCATTGCGCCAACGTTTGGATTATTTTTGCTGGCTACGTTTGTACGCACGGTCGGAAGTGGAACCATGTGGGTGTTTTCGGCTGTTTTATTGCAAATTGTGGTACCCGATCGCTATCGTGGTCGCGTTTTTGCCTTTGAGTTTGCCATGCTGACCTTGACGCAATCCGTATCGACCTTGCTGGCAGGGATATTGCAGGATGCGCCACAGTGGGGTATTCATCAAGCTGCCTATATTTTTTCTGGATTGGGCGTCGTTTTCTCGTTTGTTTGGATTAGTTTTTACGGTTGGTCAAAGCGACATTCGACCCATGAACGGGTGCAAGCGTTTTGGAATGCGGGTGATTAAAGTGTCTTTTCAAAATGTAGATCACCATGGCGTTGGCCAATGATTTGGTAGCCGTTTGCCGTATAGAAACGAATCGCTTTATTCCATGTTTGCGTGGTTTCCAGAACAATCTTCTTAAGTTGGCGTTGCTGCGCCGCCGTTTCCAAATGCTGCAATATCAACTGGCCAACCCCTTGTTGTCGATTGGGTTTGTTAACTGACATACGAACGATACGGCCGTATCCTTTCTGCCCCGCTTCCTCGATTAAAGCACCACATCCAATAACCATTCCATTCTGAATAGCCACCAGAAACGTCTCACCCAGATAGCTGCTGGCAATATTGTCCAAATCTGGGTTTAATGTTGTGTCTAGCTGACCCCAATGTTCTACTAACCCAGCCAAGATGAGCTGTTTTGTGGCCGATTGATCGCGGGGTTGAAACGGCCGTATCTCAATCGCGTCTTTTGTCACAGTGACGAAACCCTCCGTAATCGTGTTATTAAGCCGCAAATTATATATCCTTATTGTTGATAACTGTTTGTGTCAGTTGGCAACCTCGTAATCCTTACAATTGTATCTTCATTTCCTGGAGAAGGCGGATAGAATGAGAAAGCGTCTTATCATCCTAATTGTTTTATTTTCCCTGGTGGGCTTAACGTTGTTTTTTCGGACTTTGACAGGGAGCGCGCAGGCCAAACCTCAGCTAATTGATGTCGGTGGCACCATTGCGACAGATACAACCTGGAGCGTTGCCAATAGTCCTTATATTCTCACTGATACCGTTACGGTACTGGCTGGTGTCACGCTGACGATTGAAGCCGGAGTAACCGTGATGACGCCAGATATGGGTGAATACCTGGATGTACAAGGCCATTTGGAAGCGGTGGGAACGGCTGTAGATCCCATCCTGTTTACCTCTATTGATGATCTTGCCGCGAATAATTGGGCTGGCATTGCGGTTTCTGGCTCGGCAAACGTTGCTTATGCCACCTTGCGCTATGCCTATACTGCATTATTTATGTCAGATAGCACCGGCGGCGATGTGATTTTAGAAAATAGTACGTTTGAGGAAAATGTGGTCCATCCTATTGTGGTTGATACCGATGCGCTCCATCGCCTAAAAATGAACAATGTAACATTTATCAATAACATCCCCAACCGAGTTGGCATTAACAGAATGAACGCAATGGTTGACAAGCCAGATTTAGCTGGAGATGTTTTGTTGACACCACAGACCGGTTTAGAGGCCTACGAAGATTTGGGTAACGGCTCGACCCCGCTGCTAAATGTCCCCTTGGGAGTAACCTTAACGCTGGCAGCCGGTACAACCTTCATGTCAGATAGTAGCGTGATTGTGAATGGCCATCTGGAGGCGAACGGAACCGCACTAGAACCGGTCATTCTTGATGATCGCCCGGGTGGGGGCAACTTCATGTCTAATTATTTTGTCGTTGGGGACACTGGCTCGGCCGCTTTGCTACACACCATTGTTCGTGATGGCAATCCGTTGGGAATTGGTATTGGCGGTCAATCTGACCGCCCGATCATTTTGCAAGATGTCGTGTTGGACAATCTCGGCGAGTTTCCCATTCTTGTTGAAGCGCCATCACTGCATCGTCTGCAAATGACAAATGTAACCTTTCAGAACAATGTTCTTGAACGAATATTAGTTGATACCGATGGTGGCCAAGATGCCATTGCGGCGGACGTAACACTCACGGCGCAGCCAGGGCTGGCGTGGTACGAATTTGCTGACGCCAGCGATCCGCAAACGTGGCCGCCCGAGTTTGTGGTGCCAAGCGGGGTCATGCTGACGGCCGAACCGGGGGTAGAAATGCGTTTTGGGGATGGAGCAGAAACGTTTGTGGTGAACGGCCGTTTCCAAGCCATCGGTACACCCGCATTGCCCATCACCCTTACCTCTGCAACGGATTCGGCACCAGGCGAGTGGGAAGGCGTCATTTTGCAGGGTGGCAGCAGCCAATTGGAGAATGTGTTGGTGAGGAACGGCCGTGAGAACATCCTTATCGGTGCGCTGTCGCCAACCGCCACGGTGCAAATTAATGACAGCACCATTAGCAATAGTTCTCAAACGCCGCTCGGCATCCAGACAAGTAATCTGCATCAGGCAAGCCTTAGCAACATTACCTTTGCCAATAACGTGGGAGGCAACAACATTATTTTGTACGGCATACCCACATTGCGTGGTGATGCCGTTCTAAACGATCAGCCCGGTCTGGACGCCTATATCGTCTTGGATGGTAACTTGTCGAACTGGTTTACTATCCCCCCAACAAGCACGCTAAGTATCAATTCAGGTGTTTCGTTGAAATTTAATGAGAGTGGAGGAGATTTTGGCCTGCGCGTAGAAGGTGCCCTGCACACGGCTGGCACACTGGCTGAGCCAGTCATCCTGACGTCGCAAACAGATTCTGCTCCTGGCGAATGGAGAGGAATTTGGCTTGAGGGTGGGAGTGCCAATCTTGATTATACGATTGTCCGCGATAGCCAGGAGGCTGTTTTGGTTGGCGCACTGGATGCAGCTGACCAAGTTCAGATTCAAAACAGCGTCCTGCAAAGCAGTTCAACCTCTCCACTTGGTGTTCCTGCGAGTAAGTTGCATCAGCTTAGCCTAAGCAATGTTACCTTTAGCGACAATCAAAATGGTGATCACATTATCATTTATGAAAATGGCAGCCTGGCTGGTGATGTTAACTTGACAGAGCAGCCGGGGCTGGCTGGCTACGTCGTTCTCAATAGTCCCACGTCACAGCTTATTGTGCCAGACGGTATCGGTTTTGCGTTGGAACAAGGGACGACGCTGAAATTTATGGGCAGCAACCATGAACTAT
>CBDUOF010000462.1:0-4463 GCA_965368765.1 uncultured Anaerolineae bacterium
CTGGCATGATCCCATCATCGAACAAGATGCCGCATCCTCCCTGTTTGACAGCGGTGTTCAGGTCGTCATGACTGGCGCCGATACCCCGGCACCGGCCGAAGCCGCCCCTGAAGGCAAATGGGGTATCACCTACGATTATTCAGGCAACTGCGTTCTGGATAGCTGTCTGACGTCCATGTACTGGGATTGGGGCGTTGTCTATGCCCGCATTGTCGAAGAATCGCGTGATGGCACCTGGGTAGGCGGTTGGGAATACTTTGATGCCGATGCTGGCGCCATGGGCCTCTATGGCTTTATGGAAGGTGAAACGCTGCAGCCTGGCGTTGCCGAACTGCCAGAAGAAGATTTGCAGCTAATCCGCGACACGCTGGAAGCTATGCTGGCTGGTGAATTCACCCGCTTCGACGTGTTCAAAGGCCCCATCACCGACAATCAGGGCAATGTGGTTCTGGCAGAAGGGGAGTCATTAGAGCAAGCTGATCTGGATGGCTTTGCCCAATTTGGCAGCGAATGTACGACCTGTATGTATTGGTGGAACGAGAACGTTACCGCTGAACTACCTGAACTTGAGTAAAAAGTAATCGATAATCAGTGAGGCAGTAACCAGTATTCCTTGCAACTTTGAATACTGGTTACTGTCCATTGGATACGGATCACCGCCCACTGAAAAAGGACGCAGCCATGAGCAATTCACCTTTCGCCGTTGAGATGCAGGAAGTGACCGTGCGGTTTCCCGGCGTTTTGGCCAATGATCGGGTTAACCTTACATTGAAAAAAGGGGAGATTCATGCCCTGCTGGGGGAAAACGGTGCCGGCAAAAGCACGTTGATGAATGTGCTGGCGGGCCTGTACAAGCAAGCTTCTGGCATTATCAAGGTCAATGGCGATGTTGTAAGCTTTAACTCGCCTAAGGATGCAATTGCCAAGGGCATTGGCATGGTTCACCAACATTTCATGCTGGTTCCAACGCAAACCGTGACGGAGAACATTTTACTGGGACTGGATGAACCAAAGTTTTTCATGAACCTGGCCCAGTACGATAAGAAAATCTTGGCCCTGCAGGATCAGTTTGGGCTGCGCGTAGACCCCAAAGCCAAAATTTGGCAGCTTTCGGTGGGGGAACAGCAGCGGGTAGAAATTTTGAAGACGCTGTATCGGGGCGCCAACATTTTGATCATGGATGAACCGACGGCCGTTCTCGCTCCGCAAGAAATTGATGATCTGATGCAAACGATGCGCTCGATGGTTGCGCAGGGCAAGTCCATTATTTTTATTAGCCACAAGCTACACGAAGTAACGGCCGTTGCCGACCGTATTACCGTCTTGCGCAAAGGCAAAGCCACCGCCGAAGGCCACAGCATCGAAGGTTTGACTCGTGAAAAATTGGCCGAACTGATGGTTGGGCGCAGCGTGGTCTTTGCTGTAGAAAAGGCACCGCAAAAGCCTGGCCCTGTGGTGTTGTCTCTAAAAGATGTGCGGGCCGAAAACAACAAAGGCGTGCCTGCGCTGCGCGGCGTTTCGCTGGAAGTGCGCAGCGGCGAGATTTTGGGCATTGCGGGTGTCGCAGGCAATGGGCAAAGTGAGCTGGCTCAAGTGATTACCGGATTACGGCCGTGTTCTGGCACCATTCAGGTTAATGGCGAAGATGTCTCCAATCAGCCGCCTATCACCGCCATTCGCAGCGGTGTGTCCCACGTACCAGAAGATCGCTCTAAAGTTGGCAGCGCCCCCAACATGAGCATTACCGAAAACACCATCATGAAGAGTTATCGGCGCGCCCCTATTAGCAGTCGTTGGCAGATTAACTTTACCCATGCCCGTGAACGCGCCCGTGCGCTGAAAAGCAAGTACGATATTTTGGCGCCCAACGTCGATACGATGGCGCGCAAGCTGTCTGGCGGCAACCTGCAAAAGGTGATTTTGGCACGGGAAATTTCTGCTGAACCCAACTTGATGGTCGCTGTGCAGCCAACGCGTGGTCTGGATGTAGGGGCCATTGAGGCCATTCAAACCTTGCTGTTGGAACAACGAGAAAACGGAACGGCCGTCCTGCTTATTTCAGAAGAGCTGGAAGAGCTATTGGCCTTAAGTGACCGAATCGCCGTAATTTTCGACGGCCGTATCATGGGCATTGTAGAAACAGACAAAGCCGATATCCAAGAAATCGGCCTCATGATGACTGGGAGTATGAACGATCCTGGCATCATCGATGACTGGTAGTACGAACGACAGGCAGTGAACAACCCTGGCATCATCTATAACCGGCAGCGCGAAAGAAGAGGCATATCATGAGCACCACATCTCCCACAAGTGAAAAAAGAACCTTTCCCTACACCCTCCATATTGAAAAGCGGGTTGATGATGTTCCCCGCTGGTTACCAGCCGCCACTTCTTTTGGCTCCGTCATCGTTGCCTTCCTTATTGCCGGAATTATCCTTAAACTCATTGGTGGGGAACCGTTAGTCGTGGCCCGCTTCTTTTTTGATGCCACATTTGGTAGCTGGCCCGTCTTTTCAGATACCCTTGTCAAAGCAACGCCGCTCATTATGGTTGGACTGGCCTGCACGGTTGCCTTCAAAATGAAGCTGTGGAATATTGGGGCTGAAGGCCAATTTTACATTGGCGCATTTGCCGCCAGCCTCGTCGTGCTTGTCCCGTTAGTTGGCCCAGAAACCCCCCGCTTTATCGTGCTCACGATGATGGTCATTATGGGCATGTTGGGTGGCGCCATTTGGGGCTTCTTCCCCGGCTACCTCAAAGCCCGCTACCAGGTCAACGAGATTATAACCACCCTTATGCTCAACTATGTGGCCATCCTGTGGAATAATTTCTGGATTTTTGATCGCTGGTCAGACGGTGGGTTCCAGATGACACCCGTCTTTGAGCGCAATGCCTGGCTGCCTCGTCTGGCTGACTATGCTCGCGAAATTAGCGCATTTGCCGGCATTACGCTGCACATGGGCATCATCCTTGGCCTCATTGCGGCCGTTGCCGTCTGGTGGATTCTAGAGCGCAGTCGCTGGGGCTACGAAATCAAGCTCATCGGCGACAACCCCCATGCCGCCCGCTATGCCGGTATCAACATCACCCGCAACGTCATTTTTGTCATGATGCTGTCCGGCGGGCTCGCAGGCCTGGCAGGAATGGCCGAAGTCAGCGGCGTGGTGCACCGTTTGCAGGAACGCATCTCGCCAGGCTACGGCTTCACCGGCATCATCGTGGCCTGGTTGGCTAAGCTCAATCCCTTCGCCGTCATTCTCGTGTCCATTTTATTCGGCGCCCTTATCGTGGCAGGGCGTGAAATTCAGCCGTCTGGCCTTTCCAACTTGCTACAAGGCATCGTTCTATTTATGGTCATCAGCAGCGATGTGCTGTTACGCTACAAAATCCGCCTCATCCGCCGCTAAATCAGAAAAATCCGCAGATAATACAGATTTTGCAGATTGATTCACTTTAATTTGTGTAATCTGCGGATAATATTCTAGGAGATTTACATGGATCCAATCATCATTTTGCACGCAGGCTTAGCCACCGGAACCATCCTGCTATTTGCTGCCATTGGCGAAATTTTTGCCGAGCGAGCGGGCATTCTCAACCTGGGCGTCGAAGGGATGATGCTGTTGGGTGCAATGGCTGGCTTTAGCACCTCTTTAAGCAGCGGCAGCCCGTGGCTAGGGCTGCTGGTGGCCATGCTCGCCGCGGGCATCCTTAGCCTCGCACATGGCCTGGTAACCATTCATTTTCAGGCAGACCAGGTAGTCAGCGGTCTCTCGCTGACATTTTTGGGTACGGGATTAGCTTTGGTGCTTGGTGAAGGGTTAACCGGGCAAACCCCGGCACTCGTACCTGCGTTCGATATTCCTCTGTTGGTACAAATCCCGTGGTTGGGCCCCATCTTTTTTGAGGACCATAGCCTGTTGGTTTACATTGGATATCTGTTTGCTCCGCTAGCCTGGTATTACATCAACCGGACCCGGCCTGGTATGCACTTACGTGCCGTGGGTGAAAAACCAGAAGCGGCCGACACGATGGGGGTCAATGTTTACCAATTGCGCTATTTGTATGTTTTTGTGGGGGGCTGTTTAGCTGGACTGGCTGGCGCTACCATTAGTCTGTCCGTCTCGCCGGGCTGGTACAGTGTTCAGACGACCTCAGGGCAGGGCTGGATTGCAGTAGGCCTGGTGATTTTTGCCCAGTGGAATCCGCTGCGGGCAGCGCTGGGGGGCTATCTATTTGGCGCACTGCGTCGCGGCATTCTGGATTTGCAGGGCCCAGCAACACTATTTGGCTTCCGTAATCCACTCTTCATCAACTCCAATTTTGGCTTCTTCTTACAAATGATGCCCTTTATTTTGACGATTGCGGCGCTGGTGATTGGCTCGCGGGCGGTAGCGCGTAAGCGCTTGGGCGCACCGGCGGCGCTGGGTGTCCCCTACATTCGTGGCGAACGCGGACTGTAGGTC
>CBDUOF010000463.1:0-4448 GCA_965368765.1 uncultured Anaerolineae bacterium
CACATTACGTGACCACCAATGCTTCTGGCGTACGCGACTACGCCCCCGGCGACAGCTTTAGCCGCATTCACTGGCGCAGCACGGCGCGGCGTGACCGACTCATCGTGAAGGAATTTGAGCTAGACCCTTTGGCCGACATCTGGATTGTGCCGGACATGGCTGTGTTTGGTCATGTGGCCCCTCGGCAAGATGCATTTGCACCTGGCCAGCGGGAAAGCAGCTTGCCAGAGTGGATGCGTTTGGACGAGTTTACGCTGCCAGCCACGACTGAAGAGTACACGGTGGCCGTTGCTGCCTCCTTGGCGCAGTTCTTCTTGCGCCATGACCGGGCCGTGGGCATGTTGGGCTATGGGCAATCCAACGAAGTGGTGCAGCCTGATCGGGGCGAGCGGCAGATGAACCGCATGTTGGAAACGCTTTCTGTGTTGCGCGCCGAGGGAGAAGTGCCAATTTCCGATATGCTCCATGCAGAATCTCATCTTTTCCCCAGAGGCACCACGATTATTGTGGTCACGCCAACGACGCGTGAGAGCTGGCCGACGGCGGCACGGCAGCTTGCGCGGCGCGGTTTGCGCGTGGTGACGGTCCTGGTCAATCCAGAATCGTTTGGTGGTACGCGCTCATCGGACCAGGTGTTTACTATGTTGCAAGCCAGCGGGATGGTGGCTTACATGGTGAATAACGGGGATGATCTAACGGCCGTTCTCAGCCAATCCGTCAAGCGATCCGGGCAAGTTACCGTCGTTTAGAATGAATACCGATGTCTGACGGACAAAAACAGGCAGCGACCGTTGCGCTCATTCTAATTGTTGCGGTCCTGATTTGTGGGGGCGTGGTTGCCGGGGCCGTGTTGCTTTCTGGTGAAGTGACGGATGTCTTTCCCCCACCTGCCACGACAATTTCGCCAAAGGATGGGGTGCTGATTACGGCCGTTCTGCCCGAAAGTCCCGCCGCCCAGGCAAACTTGCAACCCGGCTTCGTTCTGCTCCAGTTCAATGGGGAACCGATCACCTCACCAGCGCTGTTGACTTTGATGCTGACCAACTTACCTGCCGGGGACGAGTTTTCGCTGCTGGTGCGGGATGAGGCGGGCATTATTTGGCAAACAACGGCCGTTCGCGCCGCAGAACCACCCTATCTCGGGGTAGAAATTGTTCCCCTGCCCCAGCAAACCCCAAGTGCAACCGTCAAGCCAACGCCGACCGGTGCCGTGATGACCCAGCTTCCCGTGGTAACGGGTATTGTGCCAGATAGTCCGGCGGCCAATCTGGACGTACGTGTTGGTGATATTGTGACGGCCGTCGATGGTGCCGCCATTCTAAATGGTGATGAGTTACTCAGTGCTATGGCGGCGAGGCAACCAGGGGCATCCGTGACGTTAACCTTGCGGCGGGGGGAAGAGACTTTGGTAAGAACGGCCGTGTTGGCCCCTCACCCCGACGATGCGCAGCGTGGCTTTTTAGGGATCGAGTTCCAGCCTTAACGATTGATGGGGAACGGCCGTCTGAAATCAGCGTGCCGATACAAAAAGGGTCGGGTTAATATCAAAAAAGCCCACTTTCTTTTCGTACTCGTTGATCCGCTCGAATACCTTTCTCACCTTCTGTTCTACGCCTTCCACATCCAGCAAATCAAAAATGGCTGTCTCTCGCATCGTGCCCTCCATCGTGGGCACCTGGCGAATACGGCTGATTCCTCGGCGCAGCGCTGCGCGCCCTTGAACCCCTAAGTTTTTCAGGGCCACATCGACCACATCTCGCAAATGCTCACGCGGGCCGTAAATCCCGGCCTGCGCCACAATTTCAGCAAACCGATCATAATTGGGGATGAGGTTGCCTGCTGGCATGGCAAAATATTGAATCACATCCTGCAACGCCTCCAACGAGCGAGCCGGATAGTAGTACAGAAAGAGCCGCGCCCCTTCTAAAAAGAAATTGTAGTGCGCAGCTTCATCAATGGCGATGATTTGGGATGCCTGTGCCAAAATCGGGTCAGCGTCATTGGCGAAGTCAGGGTTCTCGGACTTACCTTGAGCAATGAGGCCGGTGTTGAGGTAGTTGACCTGAGTGGCACGCTCCTGAATGACGGTGTAGAAAATCATGTGCAGCGGGCTGTCCCAGGGAAGTTCCCAGGCTTTTTCACGCAGGGTCTCTTTGTATTCCTCGATCCATTTTGGCGTGCGAAAGCGAGAGAAGATGAGGGCATTTTCCCACAGTTCGGCATGTTTTTCCTCTTCAGACCCCCAGCGAATGTGGAAATGGGAACGGCCGTGACTGCGCCGAATCACCTTGAGCAGCGTCAGGACATAGTCGGGCACGTATTGCTCGACGGCAAAAAAACCCTCAATGATGTTGTTTAGCTTTTCTGAATGGTCAGTGCGCAATTTGCGCCAGTCGATGTCCAAGTCCGGATTCCAGTTACGGGTAGCTTGCGAGCGAGAAACGTACCAGCGGTACAGCCCCAGGAAAGCCCGCTCAATAATGAGGTCCTTTTCCTGATTGCTCAGCAAACCGGGGGCCGCTTTGGGCCGCAGATCATCAAGTTCTTCCAGAATGCCATCTTCTTTAATACCCATTCACATCTCCTTTTAGGTTAGGCAAAATAAAACGGCCGTTTTCAGCCGTTTTCAAATCATAACGAACGACAAACTCTTGTTCTGAGGATAGCCCAATCTACAGAATTGTTAGCGGAATGGATTCAATGGGTTCTGGCCGTTGGGCAAGAGCGTCGGCTGGCGTGCCAGACAGGCTCCAGGGGCCGGCATGTTCAATTTTCACCTGCACCAGCTCACCTTTCAGGTCGCGGGGATCATCAAAGAAGACGAGCTTGTTTTGTGGGGAACGTCCGCGCCAGCTGCCTTTGTGTTTATCTTCCACCAGCACCTCAACCACTTCATCCAGCCAGCGCTGATTTTTTGCCTGTGACACTTCTTTCTGTAGCGCCTCAATGAGATGAAAGCGGCGACGCTTTTCGGCATCCGGCACGTCGTCGGGCAGGCGGCGGGCGCTAACAGTGCCAGGCCGGGGGCTGTACCGAGCCAAGTGCACTTTGTCCAGCTTGAGATCGGTCAGCACGTCGTAGGTGTCCTGGAATTGGGCGTCAGTCTCGCCAGGAAAACCCACAATGATGTCACAGTGAACGGCCGCATCCGGCACAATCTTGTGAATCCGCGTCACGAGATCGCGGTATTCGGCCTGGGTGTAGCCGCGCTTCATGTTGGTCAGCACCTCATCATTGCCTGCCTGAATAGGCACTTCAATTTGAGGCATCACCTTGGGCAGATCGGCCACAGCCTGCAAAATCTTGTCGGTCATGTAGCTGGGGTGGCTGGTGAGAAAACGAATCCGCACCAGGCCCTCAATATCGTTGATGACGCGCAGCAAGTCGGCCAGGTCTGGACCGTCGTCTACATCATAACCGTAACGGTCGACAATTTGGCCAAGCAGCACCACTTCTTTGACACCCTGCGCAACGAGGGAGCGAACCTCGGCAGCAATCTCGCCGACGGGGCGGCTGCGCTCTATGCCGCGCTTTTGGGGAATGATGCAAAAGGTGCAGGCGTGTGAGCAGCCATACACAATCGAAACAGGGGCAGAAACAAGCCTGCCCTGCTGCTCAGCGGGCAAAATTACTTCACCATCCATCAAGGCGTGGCGGTTATTCGTTTCGGTCAGTTCCAGGGTGAGGTCATCATCCTGGCGCAGCAGCGAGACAAGTGGCTTGCCGTCGGTGGAAGGCTCCATGAACACATCGACAAAGGGAAACTTTTTAGCCAGATGTTCATTGCCGCGCACGCCAACGACACAGCCCATGACGGCGATGGTTTTGTCTGGGTTTTTTTCTTTTAACGGCCGTAAATTTTGCAGCTTGCCATACGCTTTATCTTCCGACTGCTGACGCACCGTGCACGTTTCTAATACGATGACGTCGGCATCTTCAGCTCGGGGGGTGGACGCGTAGCCCAGCTTTTCCAGCTGGGTCGCTACCCGCCGGGCATCGGCATAGTTCATTTGACAGCCTGTAATCCAAAAATGATATTTTTTAGTCATAATTTCTTGCCACAGAGAATCCAAGGGTTGCAGAGTTGTTCAGTCCGTAAGCGCTACTCTCTGATTCAAAGTAGTTTTCCTACAATAATTAGTTCGGTTAAGCGAAAGGTGATTCTATCGTTGCTAAATTGGGGTGTCAAGAAGTCGGATACGGCCGTTGGGGCCTGAGCCAGCATCACTTTCAGCCGAATAGTATCCTCCGGCGATGCCTGCATGCGGGCGGCCCAGCTGCTAAATTCCATTTCCTTGGCAAGCAATTCCTGGTGCAGTACGGCAAAACCCGCCTTACGAAAGCCATTCTCCCATTCATTCAGGCTCCAGCAGCGGCCGTGGCTGGGATCACGTAACTTCTCGAAGGCATTGACGTACGCGCCGGCTTCATTGATGAGCCGGGCTTTT
>CBDUOF010000464.1:0-4425 GCA_965368765.1 uncultured Anaerolineae bacterium
CATGGGCAAGCAGAAACGACCGTTTCTCAAATGACCCAATCTCCCCACGAAGCCAAATCTGCCCGAAATAGACCGCCGCTGGCTTGACCTGTACAATTGGCGTATGCGAAGGAGGTTGACATGAAACAAAGTACGCTTTTTTGGACATTATTTTGCTTATTGACCCTGGCTGGCTGCGATGTGAATCCTGCCCCATTGGCACAAGCCGTCGATACGGCCGTACCCACCCCCACAGCCATTCCCACAACTGCCAGTACAGAAGCCACAGCAACACCAGCACCTGAAGTGGAAACGGCCGTTCCAACCCCATCCCTCCCCGTTGCAACGGCCAGCGATGACGGTAAGGTCTATTTGGGTGATAAAGTCCTGTTGGACATTGAAGCTGAGAGCATCCCTTGCTTCCCCGATATCCCCGCCAAGATCATCTACTCACCCAATAGCGACTACTTTCTGGTCATTCCTGCCTGTTTGGAAGGGGATAATGAACTGTATCTTTTCCACGCAGATGGGACCGATAAACAGCGCATTACCGGGGCCTGGGATGTGCTCAATTTCAACAATGTTACCTGGGCCAATGAGCAATCCTTCATTTACGAACGCATCAACTCTTGCTGCCTCATCCCACCCGCAGATGCTCCACCAGTTGGCAAGGTGCAGTACGATCTGCTCACTGGAGAAAAAACGCTCATTGCCACGCCAACGCCACGGCCATAGGCTACCCAGGTAAACCTTACCCCTATGAAAAAACTCGACCTGCATTACGTAGACCCCCGTTTAGTCGCCCTATACGACATCGAAAACCCGCATGGGGTGGATACCGATTTTTTCATTCACCTTGCTGAAGCGCTGAGCGCTCGCCGCATTTTAGACTTGGGCTGTGGCACGGGTTTACTGACACGGCAGTTGGTGGGGAACGGCCGTCAGGTCATTGGCATCGATCCCGCACCCGCCATGCTGGGCTACGCCCGCAGCCAGCCTGGTGCAGAACAGGTGCAGTGGGTAGAAGGCGACGCCAGCAGTTTGGGGACACCTGGCGCCGATCTGCTGCTGATGACCAGCCATGTGGCTCAGGTCTTTCTAGACGATGCGGAGTGGGACGCCACCCTACAGCACATTTACAATGCGCTGCGCCCTGGCGGGCATGTTGCCTTTGAAAGTCGCAACCCCGATGATCGCGGCTGGGAGCGGTGGAACCCCAAAACCACGTTTGTCCGGCTGGATACACCGCATGGGCAGGTGGAGAGTTGGCTGGAGGTCGTGAAGGCAGAAAACGGCCGTGTTCACTTCAAAGGCCACAACCTCTTCAAAAACACGGGGGAAGACCTCGTTGTCACCAGTGCACTGCGCTTTCGCAGCCAGGCAGAAATCACCGATACGTTGCGCAACGCGGGGTTCGCCATTCAGGAAATGTATGGCGACTGGAATCGCGGTCCATTTCTCAACACCAGTCCAGAGATGATTTTCGTCGCGCAGCGCAGCTAAACAACCATAGTCCCGTGGTCAAAACCTTTTGGGCTAACAACTTCGCTTTATGGTGCAGGCACGCGCACAATGCACGTATTGGTCCCCAAGGGGCAGCGGGCAATTTCCTCACCGTTCCAAGATACCCGGAACTCAACCGCGCCCGGACGCTCAATCCAGAACAGTTCAACACCGTTTGCCTCCGGCGTAATTGTGGCGTTGTAGCTGCGGCAGTACTGGGGTCGCAAGTAGATGCCGCCCACGCCGAAGGGTTCAATGCCATTGCAGGCGAGGGCGTCCACGAAATTATAGAATTGGGTCCAGCGGTCGCCGGACAAGCCAAAGATTAACGGCCGTCCCGCGTCATCCAGTGTCTCAAAGCTGAAGTTACTCACGGGAACGCGATCCGAAGATGGGTTGTACAGATAAAAACTGGTGGCATCGTAGGTCAGCTCTAGCGGTGTTCCGTCTGGATAAAGGACGGTGGGTTCAGCGTCTGCCGCCGCGTCAACGGAGAGTTCAGCAGTGGGTTCAGCTTGCACTGTTGCTTCAACCGTTGGGGCGCTTGTTGGTTCCAGCGTTGGGGGGGCGGTGGGCTCATCGGTGGGCGTTGGCGGGGCTTTTGTAGGTGTTGGTGGGACTTCCGTAGCCACCTGCGTCGGTTCATCAGTGGCTGTGGCGGGAACGGCCGTTGCGACCGTTTCTGTACGGGTTTGGGCGGTTGGAACGTCCGCGACAGCGGGGCCAGCTGCCTCTGGCCTGAGTGAACGGATCACCAAATAGATGGCACCGATTACCACCAGAATACCAATCACCGCGATACCGATTGTCTGTGGACTTAATGCCAACAGCGTCGGCTGAGAAGGTTTAATCGCGGGGGAAACAGGGCTTTGCCCTGCCTTTACTTCAGGTGCTGCTACCGCAGCGATGGATGTTGTAGCCGCTTCAGCTTCTTCTCGTGCGACTGCGGCGGCGGCTAATCTTGCTGCATTTTCCGCTTCTCGTCTTGCTTCTTCTTCATCTGCTTCTCTTGCGGCCGCTTCGATTTCTTCCCACGGCACATTTCTTTTCGCTTCTTTACAGTAAGAAATCAACCGTGGGATTTCACCCTGCCGAACAAAATACTCAATGAGCTCTCGAACCTTATCGTTCAAGTTGTCGCCAGACAGAGATTCATACTTGACACCAAGGTCAAAGCACAATGTCTGAATCTCACTATCGTCAAAACGATCTTCGATCGCTGTGCGGAGTTGCATACGCCAATTCATAAATTATTCCGTTTTTTGTCTGGTTATTTGCGAGAAATAGTGAAGGCTTATTCAATAGGCCACAGTTCGATTATAAGACCATATCCTGCTTAGTCAAGATGTTGTAATTAAGGAAAACGCTCCTGTGCTGCAATCTTCCCCACTGGCGTAGTTCACCCCCATGTTACCGCTAAAATGAAAACGGCCGTTCCCCACAAAAACCACTTCATTAACAAAACAACTCCTTATTTATGGGATAAGAAAGACTGTCTTGCCAAACGCAATCTGTGAAGCATCATTAATACTGTAGTAGAACGCGCAAACAATGAGTGAACGATCGGCCTGCTTCAACGCTGGCTGAGTTCAAACTTATCGTAGGGCAAACTATCGTCCTGCTAGCAAAACCGCTGTTTTGTCCTGCTCTGTTTAAGGAGAAAATATGTTTTCGCAACGCGCTAAATGGATTGTTTTCACCCTTTTCTTCGGCTGTATTGCGTTGGCCGGGTTGTTGAGCAATGGGCTGTTCCAGCCAAATAAACAAGTGGCCCAGGCAGACGCCGTACCGGCGCATGATTACGTGGTGGTCGCCTGGAATGATTTGGGGATGCACTGTTACAACCGGGACTTCCAGGACCTCGCCGTATTGCCGCCATACAATACCCTATGGGCTCAGGTAATTAAAGTGGGCGACCCGCCCGAGCTCATCACCAGCGGCATCACCGTTACCTATGCATTCCCCGACAACACCTACTCCGTTGGAAAATCCAACTTTTGGGAACATGAGTTGGCACTGTTTGGCGTTGATTTGCCACCCGATGTGGGTCTGGCGGGCAAAGGGTTGGCGGGTGCGCTGGATTTGCACGATGACCATTTTATCGCTGAGGGCATTCCACTCACGGAGTTCCGGGACAGCGATTTGGTCAATCCATATCCTTACCAATTGGCAGAAATTACGGTGCTGGACCAGGCGAGTGCCGCCATTTTGGCGCAGACAACGGCCGTTGCCCCCGTTTCTACCGAAATGAATTGTGATGACTGCCATTTTGACGGCGGTGTTGAAGATATTGCCACAGGGCGTGTGGAAACCAACATCCTGACGCTGCACGATATGGAACATCAGCATGAATATCCGCCGGGCCTGTCCAGCCCACTGATGAACCGTCGCCCGGTGCTGTGCGCCGAATGCCATGCCTCCAATGCGCTGGGTAAACCTGGCCTGCCGGACATCCCCAGTTTGTCCAACGCCATCCACGATAAGCATGATGGCGAAGTTCCGAATACCCAGGAAGGGTGCTACCAGTGTCATCCTGGCCCGAACACGGTTTGCCTGCGGGACGTGATGTCTGAAGAGCACAATATGGATTGTCTGGATTGCCACGGCAGCCTGGACAACGTTTCCAAGAATACGGACCCCTGGCTCAATGAACCCCGCTGCGACAATGCTGCCTGTCATGGATCGGCCTACCAGCAAGACCAGGCGCTTTACCGACTGTCCAAAGGGCATGGCGATTTATACTGCGCGGCTTGCCACGACAGCCCGCACGCCATCGCCTATAAACCGCGGACTTTCGCGAAAGTGACTGCTTTCGCCGGATGCCCAGGTAGCTCAGTTGGTAGAGCATGCGACTGAAAATCGCAGTGTCGGTGGTTCGATTCCGCCCCTGGGCACCATTCTCCTGATCTCTCCGCAGTCTCCGCTTACACACTCTCTCCGTAG
>CBDUOF010000465.1:0-4400 GCA_965368765.1 uncultured Anaerolineae bacterium
CATTCAATTTAAGCGAAACCGTAGCCGAGGAAAAACGGCCCCGGCTAAAGTTGCGCACAATGCGAATCTCGCCGTTGGGTACCACAAACAGCTCCCCGCTGGGCGCACGAAGCGTCGTCGTTCGTAAATTTACCGTTTCGACAACGCCTTCATTGCCCAGAATGTCCACCTTCTCACCCACATCAAACGTATCTTCAAACAAAAAACCTACCCCGGTTAGATAATCGCTGACCAGGGGACGTGCCCCCAAACCAAAAGCGGCCGTAAACAAACCCACCATCCAGATGAGCGTATCGCCCCCCACAAACAAGTTCAGGCTCAACAGGCTGGCTGTCGCCATAGATAAAAAGGTGATTGCGCTGCCTGCCAGGCTGGTTAATGTGTTCTGCCGCTCCTGTCGCATTTCCCGACGCTTGCCAGCCAAACGGCCGATTCTTAGAAAACGTCGTGCAATACGGCCAGACAAGCGATGGACCAAATAGGCCAACAAAAAATAGACGCCAATGCGCAGCAGATAAGCCCACCAAATTTCAGCCGTCCAGATTGTTACAAAATTTTCCCACATACTTTCCTCCGAACGAAGATTTTACCATCAATTGCACATTACTAGCTGACAAACATGCCAGGGTTTAGTTATCTTTCGCTCACTTGACCAAATTTCAAATCCGCTTAACATATTGTTATGACAAATAATGGTGGTTACAAACTGGAAGACCTGGAAAAAGACCAGGATCGTCCTCCAAAACCGTCTGGCAATAAAAATAATCGGAACAAAAAGTCACGGGGCTGCCTTACCAAAGCACTTATCCTACTGGTACAGTTAAGCCTGGTTGGGCTGTTGCTGGGGGTACTCGCCTTTGTCGGAAGTTACATCTACCTCAGCAACGAATTGTCTGACTCCATCAATCAGGTTGTTGCCTATCGCGGTACTGGCGTGGGCGGCACGCCGCGCTTTTTTGACCGGAATGGCGAACTGCTCTTTGAGTTAACAACCACCGAAAAGCGACTCTGGTTGGCCTATTCAGAAATTCCTACCGCGGTCATTGATGCCACCGTCGCTGTGGAAGACGATACGTTCTGGACCAATTATGGTTTTGATCCCGCAGCAATCGGAGCGGCCGTTCTAAACAATTACCGTAACCAAGACGGCCGTCCCGTGGGCGCCAGCACCATCACACAACAGCTTGTGCGTCATATCGCCTTTACCTACGAAGAGCGCGTCAGCATTAGCTACGAGCGCAAGCTGCGCGAGATATTCCTCTCCTTCATCATGACCCAGCAGCGCAGTAAAGAAGCCATTGTGCAGATGTACCTCAATGAGATCTACTATGGCAACCTGGCCTATGGCATCGAAGCCGCTGCCCAGACCTATTTTGGCAAAGCGGCCCAGGATCTCACGCTGGCAGAAGCTGCCTTTTTGGCTGGGCTGCCCCAGTCTCCGCTGGATTGGGACCCTTATACTCATTTTGAAGCGGCCAAAGCGCGCCAGGAATTCATTCTCGATCTAATGGTCGACGAAGGCAGCACCACGGAGCTGGATGCTGAAATTGCCAAACAAGTTGCGCTGCGCCTCAAGCCACGCATCACAGCCAACGAAGCTGCGGGGGATGTAACATTAGAAGCGGCCCACTTTGTGCTGTATGTTCAAAACGAGCTGGAACGACAGTACGGTCCCGACGCTATCGCCCTGGGCGGCTGGCAAATCACCACCAGTCTGGACCTCAGCATGCAAACGATGGCAGAAACGGCCGCACGCGATCAAGTCTATGCTCGGGCATCGGCCCACAACGTCAGCAATGCCTCCGTCGTCATTCTAAAACCGGATACCGGGGAGATTTTGGCGATGGTGGGCAGCCTGGATTACTTTGACGAGTCGATTGATGGCCAGGTGAACGTGGCCCTTAGTCCGCGCCAGCCCGGCAGCAGCATCAAACCCATCACGTATGCCACCGCCCTGCAGCGCGGCTGGAACACGGCCGATGTGCTGTGGGATGTGCCTATCGAGCTCGATTTGGGCGGTGGGGAAAAGATGGTGCCCACCAATTATGATGGCTACTATCGCGGTCCAGTTTTGTTTCGCGATGCCCTGGCCAACAGCTACAACATTCCGCCCGTGCAGCTGCTGCGCGACGTGGGCGTGCCCAACTTTGTGGCCACGGCGCGCAGCATGGGCATCGAATCGCTGCGGGAGCCAGCCGGCTTTTATGGCCTGGCCCTCACGCTCGGCGGGGGGGAAGTACCGCTCATCGAGATGACCCACGCCTTTGCCACGTTGGCCAACCAGGGGCAAAAACCGCGCCTCACTTCCGTGCTAAAAATCACTGACAGTCGAGGCAACGTCATTTTTGATGCGCAGCAAAACCAGCTCCCTGCCGTCAACGCCATCGACCCGCGCATCGCCTACATCATCACCGATATTTTGGATGATGATCAGGCGCGTGTGGCGGCAATGGGCTACAACAATCCGCTGGAGCTGCCCTTCCCCGCAGCGGTAAAAACGGGTACTACCAATGATTTCCGTGATAACTGGACGATTGGCTACACGCCTGGGGTGGTGGTGGGCATCTGGATGGGGAACGCAGACGGCCGTCCCATGGTCGACTCCTCGGGCTTGCGCGGCGCAGCCCCGCTGTGGAACAACATCATGCAAACCATTTATAACGATCCAGAGATGATGCAAAGTTTATGGGTAAACGGCCGTCCCCCGGCCAACGGCTTCATCCAGCCCCAAGGCATCGAACTGCGCCCGGTTTGCTACCCGTCCGGCACGGGCGGCAGCAGCTGTACCGCGGCACGGAACGACTGGTTCATCGTCGGCGCACCGATTCACGGCAATGCCCGCATCAGCTACAACCCCAACATGGCCGAAAATTTAGGGGCCTGGACGCTGGCAACCATGCCCCTGCCTGCTGATGAGGCGCAGCGCATTTTGGACGCCCAGCCGGAGTTGGGTAACGGCAGTAAAATCCCCCGCCCCAGCGAATGCGTTATCAACAGCACCAGCCCCCCGGAAAACGCCACGGTGCGCCTTTACCTGCCCGTCCCTCCCTTTTACCCCGATGAGGTCAAAGCTCGCCAGTGGGCTCAATCTACCGGCTACCGCATGGCGCCACCAGCGGTTTGCCCGCTCAGCGTGCTGCGTGCCTCACCCACCAGCACCCCAGGAGGGGGCTAAGTGAGTCATAAGTAAAAAGTGATAAGTGGCGTTACTTTGCACTTATCACTTTTTACTAAAATGGAAAGTCTGTGGTTGTAAATGCTACTCCGTCGCCATCAAAATTCCCTTGCACGGTTCGCCACAGTCACTTATCGCACTGAAGATGTCATCGATAGCTGGCTCAACTGTTTTGACAACACGGCCGTCTACCAACGTCAGCGTCACGTCCAGGCTGTGGGTTTGGAAGATTTCAACCACGTCGCCAGTTTTTAGAAGGGAAACGGCCGTTTCCCACTCTACTATCTCGTCATCAGCCTCCACCATCTCATTTACCTCAAAAACCAGAACACCGTCGCTATAGTTCAGCGTGAGCCGATTGTCTGCCAGCGTGTAGCTGGTCACTTCAGCCAGCGCGGC
Organism: uncultured Anaerolineae bacterium; assembly: GCA_965368765.1. Lineage (GTDB taxonomy): Bacteria > Chloroflexota > Anaerolineae > Promineifilales > Promineifilaceae > Leptofilum. The sequence goes on from CBDUOF010000465.1 coordinate 3,575, forward strand.
CAAAAAATCGGTTTCCTGCTGATTCAACGCTTCATCGGCACAAGCCATCAAGGTGCTGCCGATCAGGCCAACGGAGATGGTTTCCCCGTCAACGGTGGCTTCGGCAAAGTAGCTGTTGCAGCCTGCGGAACCGTTGATTTGGCCGTCGTCGAAGTTCAGGGTGAGTTCGCTGTTGGGCAAAACGGCCGTTAAGCTATCACTTGGACCAAACTCAGTTAAGGTCCAGCCGGTGCCGTGCAGTGGATTCTCATTTGGCAGGGGTTGGGCAGTGGCCGAGACGGCCGTTTTGCTCACAACCTCAACCAGCGTCACTTCAATCGAGGAGCCATCGGCTGGTGGATTTTCAATCTCGGTTTCGCGAACGAGTAATTCATACTCAAAGCCCGGTTCATATTCAAACCCAACGATCTGGTCATAGAAAAACGTCCAATCGCTTTCTGCATCTTCCCGCACCTGCATACACTCCTGTGGTCCTACACCCACGCAATCAACCAGTTCTGGCCCAACAAAGAGCGTTTTACTGTCTTCATTCACATCGGCTTCTTCAGTCACCACATCAGCCGTAAAAATCAAAACGCCCTCTTCATATTGCAGCGTGAGCAGTTCATCCACTAGCGTGTAGCCGTTCACGGTCCCCAGCGCAGCCAAGTAATCCGTCTCTTGCTGCATGATGGGTTCTGGGCAGGCCATTTTCGTAGAGCCAAGTGGGCCAAACGATAACGTACTGCCTGACAGCGTAGCGGAGCCAAAGTAGCTGTTGCAGCCAGCCGAACCGTTAATGCCATCTTCTTCAAACTGTAAAGTGATAGTGGTGTCGGGTTGAACG
>CBDUOF010000466.1:0-4359 GCA_965368765.1 uncultured Anaerolineae bacterium
CAGCAGCGGGAAATGGGCCAATAGGATGGCACTTGATGACGACTCTTAGGCAAAATCTGTTGAGCACGGAGCCAATGATTGCCTGGTTGATGGCCGGGGATGTCGCCATTCGCTGGCAAACAATGCGCGATTTATTGAACGCACCACAGGCTGAATGGGAAGCTGAGCGGCAGCAAACGGCCGTGCAGGGCTGGGGTGCCCGTTTGTTGGCTGAACAAGAGGAAAACGGCCGTTGGGGCGGTGGCTTTTACTCACCCAAATGGATCTCATCCACCTATACGCTGCTCACCCTTATCGATATCGGTATTCCGGCGACAAATACGGCCGTGCAGCGGGGGGCGCAGCTGCTATTAAACGAGATGCTGGGCGACAGTTGTGATGCACGCTTTCAGGAAAAGCTGACAGCTTGTGACCGCTGTATCGTGGGGATGCTGCTGCGCATTGGGGTCTATTTTGGCATTGAAGATGATCGCATCGACGCCATTCTAGAGAATTTGCTTCAGGAAAGAATGCCCGATGCTGCCTGGAACTGCCGCCGTCATCGGCGGCCCAAACCCCATCACAGTTCGTTCCACACCACATTTAATGTCCTGGAAGGGCTGCGAGAATATCTGGAATCTGGCCATGAAAAGCAAAGAGGGGCTGTTCTGGCGGCCGAGCAGGAAGCTTTGGAATTTATGCTGCAGCACCAGCTGTTTCGCTCAGACAAGACCAATGAAGTCATCAGCCACAAGTTCACCCAATTTTCGTATCCCTATCGCTGGTATTATGATGTCCTGCGCGGCTTGAGCTATTTTGCCCGGGCCCATGCTCCGCACGATCCTCGTTTACAGGAAGCGATAGCAGTGCTCCACAAACGGCAGCGAAAGGATGGCTTTTGGCCCGTGCAGAACCGGCATTCGGGGCGGGAATTTTTCCAGATGGAAAAAACGGGTGGGCCCAGCCGCTGGAATACGCTGCGCGCCTTGCGCGTCCTGCGCTGGTGGGAAAGCTAAACGTTGCTTACTATCCGATGCTTTGATGTCTTCTCTTTGCCCCAAAAGCGTCATTCTCGTTTTCTTCTAGCGCCAGTCAGGCTAAACTTGGTCCCATGAAAGGAACCCAATCGGCGACAGCGCCTATTCACGCATTCCATATTATGACCAAGCCACGCGGCGCGATTTGCAATCTGGATTGCAAATATTGTTACTTCCTTTCCAAAGAGATGATGTATCCCGGCAGCCGCTTCCGCATGGCTGATGAACTACTGGAAACATTTACCTGCCAGTACATCGACGCGCAGCAGGCGCCAGAAGTCACCTTTGCCTGGCAAGGTGGCGAGCCCACCTTGATGGGGCTGGATTTCTTCCAACGAGCCCTCTATTACCAGCAGAAACATGCCAAACCAGGCATGAAAATTCGAAACACGCTGCAAACCAACGGCACGCTGTTGGATGACGATTGGTGCCGCTTTTTTAAGGCACATGATTTTCTCATCGGCATTAGCATCGATGGGCCAAAAGCGCTGCACGATGCGTATCGGGTCAATAAGGGGGGCGCAGGCAGCTTTGACCAGGTGATGAACGGCTGGCAGGTGCTGCAAGCGCATGGCGTCGATTTTAATATTCTCTGCACGGTTCACGCCGCCAATCAAGATCATCCATTGGAGCTATATCGCTTCTTCCGAGACGATTTGGCGGCTGAGTTCATTCAGTTCATACCGATTATTGAACGCGCCACGACACAACTCTTGCCGTTGGCCAATGTTGGCTGGAGCGAGCGGAATGGTGGAGAACGGCCGTTATACACTCAATCCGGCAGCCAGGTCACCCAACGCTCCATCAATGCTCAGAAATATGGTGACTTCCTCATCGCCATTTTCAATGAATGGGTGCGGCACGATGTAGGACGGGTCTACGTACAGCTGTTCGATGTGGCGTTAGGGGCCTGGATGGGACAGCCAGGTGGATTATGCATTTTTGCACCCACCTGTGGCACGGCATTGGCCCTCGAGCACAACGGAGATTTGTACAGCTGCGACCATTACGTTGAGACGGAATATTTACTGGGAAATATTCAAAGCGACCTGATGCTGGACCTGGTTTCCTCCGAAAAACAAAGGCAGTTTGGCAAAGACAAACAATCCTCGCTGCCCCGCTACTGCCGTCAGTGTGAAGTGCGGTTTGCTTGTCACGGTGGTTGCCCCAAAAACCGCTTCATTCGCACACCCGACGGTGAGCCCGGGCTAAACTACCTTTGCGCCGGTTATAAGTCATTCTTCAACCACATCGATCGCCCTATGAAAATGATGGCCGCCCTTTTACAGCAGCGGCGTGCTCCGGCCGAAATCATGACATTCATGGCGCTTGAAGATGAAAAGCAGCTGCAGCAAGCATTTGCCAAAACGGGTCGCAATGATCCCTGCCCTTGCAACAGTGGCAAAAAGTTTAAACTGTGCCATGGCCGCGCAGAAAAAGCCTAGGTCCTGTTGCATGGGCATCGGGCCATTCCGTGATTCGTGCGGACGTTTGGCTACCCAGCAGGCGGCGGATGAGTGCCAAATCGTTGGTTCAAATGTCGTTTACTTAGGGCTCCCGCTTGGTGAAGCGTTGGGAGGCTGCCAGCGGCGGTGTGGCAACCGGGGGCTGCAATCTTGTGTGGAACTTCAATTGTCCTAAGTTCTCGTAAATCTTGCCCGTGCCGATGCCGTTTTGATACATGGGGAACTCCCCTGGCGGATGGCGCAGCTGCTTCCACAGCTGACACAGCCCCAGATTGCCGTACTCACGGGTGCGGCTTACATTGTCCAGATCGATAATCTCTGTGAGGAATGTTTCACGCTCCCCGGTTTTTTGCAGGATACGGCCGTCTGGATCCACTATCATGGAACGCCCTCCGCCCCAGGGCCCAATGCCATTAATATCGACAAAGTAGCATTGATTGAAAATCGCGTTGGCCTGATTCAGCACCAACTCCAGCTCCCGATCCGAGGTTGGCGACATCGTGGGATGAATGATGACCTCCGCCCCCATCCAGGCCAGGTTGCGGACCGTTTCCGGGAACCAGGAATCGTAGCAAATACATAGGCCAAAACGGCCTATATCGGGTACATCAAAGACACAAAACTCCGTGCCTGGCGCCGTGCCCGCTTCATACGGCAGCCAGGGAAACATCTTGCGATATTTGGCAACGATTTCTCCCTGCGGATTAATCACGATGGCGGTGTTGTACAGCATCTTTCCGTCAAGCTCATACATTGAGCCTGGAATCACCCATTTGCGCGCTTTCTTGGCTGCAGCGCAAAGGGCATCGGTCAGTGGGCCGGGAATCTGCTCCGCGCTTTTGCGGTAATCAGCTGGATTCGCGGGTGGCGCAAACTGCACCAGCCCCGCGATGGCCAACTCATGAAAAATAATCATATTCACCCAGGGAAAATTAAGACTAATCTGGTGCACAGCGTCATTAATTTTCTGAACCGAAGCGTCTGCGTCCCAGGGCACCACAGCCATCTGTACACCGGCAATACCAAATGTTCTTGACATAATAAATCCTCTTAAGGCGTCCTGTGTGACGAAAAATCAGTGTGGCTACGTGCGACACAGGCTAACGTTCAAATTGTCGTTTCAAGTAAGTGACAGGCTGCAGACTGATGTGGCCTAATCTGGCGCATTTCTGGCTCCGACTCCCGGCAAATGGCTTCGGCCAGGGGGCAGCGTGTATGAAAGCGGCAGCCCGGCGGCGGATTGGTAGGGCTGGGAACGTTGCCCGCCAGCACCACCAGTTCCTGGCGCTGCGACACGTCTGGAATCGGCACGGAGCCCAACAAAGCTTGCGTATACGGATGAGATGGTTGGTTGAAAATCTGTTCGCTGTCACCAATTTCGACAACTTTTCCCAAATACATCACACCAATGCGGTCACTGATGTGCTGCACCACGCTGAGATCATGGGAGATAAAGATGTAGGTGAGTTGAAGGCGCGTGCGAATCTCTTCTAACAAGTTTAAGATTTGCGCCTGAACGGAAACGTCCAGGGCAGAGGTTGGTTCATCTAAAATGAGCAGCGTTGGCTTCAGTGCCAGAGCCCGGGCGATGGCCACGCGCTGGCACTGCCCACCGGACATTTCGTGCGGGAAGCGGTCCAGATGCTGCGCCCCCAGCCCGACCTGCTTCAGCAGCTCAATCACCTGGGTGCGGCGTTCGGCGGCGCTCAGGCTGCGATGGGTCTTAAGCGGTTCGGCCACAATGTCCAGCACCCGCTGCCGTGGGCTCAAGGAGCCGACAGGATTCTGGAAGACCAACTGCATTTGCTGCCGCAGGGCGCGCAGGTCGCTGCCAAAGGGCAGCGTTCTACCGTCTCCAAGGTGAAGCTCTGCACGAC
>CBDUOF010000467.1:0-4317 GCA_965368765.1 uncultured Anaerolineae bacterium
GGCTTTTCTTCGGCCAGGAAGGTATCAAAGGTCGCTTTTTCGCTTGTCCAGCGCGTTTGCTGAATACGGCCGTCTTTGTCACATACCCACACGTCAAAATATTTATTTTGCGGATCGCTCACGCCGACAACGGTCGTGGCCTGGGTAAATACGGCCACTTCATTGGCAACCACGGCACACACGCCATGCGCGTCAAATATGTTGATGAGCTCTTCAGCCAGCGTTTGCCAGAGGCTTTGTATTTGATTCGTTTCGATGGATATCAGGTCACTCATGTTCGCTTGTTGATGAAGATCAGTTACTGCATTTTTATATCTTGAGATTTATAACCGGGGGCAACCTTATTGACAAGAGGACATTGGGTATAATTCCATGACATTTGACAGGTTGATTGGGGTTAATTGTGTTTGCCGGAACCTGTTTGCTTCTGTATAGTTTTCCATGGCATGAGGTACACTTACAGCCACACCTTAAGTTTCCACTTATTATTTGCGCCACTGTAACTGCAAATGCACAAATTAACAATTTCAGGATGAAATCCGATAATCACAAGGAGTGAACATGTCTTACATAGAATCAATTCACGGACGGGAAGTCTTAGACTCTCGCGGAAACCCAACCGTAGAGGTGGAAGTGCAACTTTTCGACGGCAGTTTTGGCCGAGCTATCGTCCCATCTGGGGCGTCAACCGGCGTGCATGAAGCATGGGAAAAACGGGACGGCGATAAAGGACGTTATTTAGGGAAAGGGGTAAGTGCCGCGGTAACGGCCGTAAACGAAGATATCGCCGAGGCCATTGTAGGCTGGGACGCTACCGATCAGGTTGGAATCGACCAGGTAATGCTGGAGCTGGATGGCACTGAAAACAAGAAGAATTTAGGGGCTAATGCGATTCTGGGTACCTCTTTGGCCGTTGCCCACGCCGCTGCCGACAGCCAGGAAATGCCTCTCTACCGCTATCTGGGCGGCGTTTACGCCCGCACCTTGCCCGTCCCGATGATGAACATCATGAATGGCGGTAAGCACGCTGCCGGTGCCACTGACTTGCAAGAGTACATGGTGATGCCAGTGGGCGCGTCCAGCTTTGCTGAAGGGCTGCGCTGGGGGGCAGAGATTTACCACAGCCTCAAGAAAGTTCTCGCCAGCAAAGGGTACGGCACCACCGTGGGTGATGAAGGTGGCTTTGCCCCGCGCGTTAAATCCAACAGTGAGCCGTTCGAGCTCATGATGGAAGCCATTGAAAAAGCAGGTTATCGACCTGGCGAGCAAATTATGTTTGCTATGGATCCTGCTGCCTCAGAAATTTACGAGGATGGCTTGTACAACATGAAGGTTGAAGGCAAGAAGCTGACCGGCCCAGAAATGGTCGATTTCTACGTTGATCTGGTGAAAAGATTCCCCATCATTTCTATTGAAGATGGTTTGGGCGAAGATGACTGGGATGCCTGGACATTGATGATGGAAAAACTGGGCGACAAGATTCAAATTGTAGGTGACGACTTGTTGGTTACCAACGTGAAGCGGATTGAAATGGGCATTGAGCGGAAAGCGGCCAACAGCTTGTTGTGCAAGGTCAACCAAATAGGCTCGCTGACGGAAGCGATTCAATCGGTAGAGATGGTGCAGCGTCATGGCTGGACGGCCGTTGTCTCCCATCGCTCTGGCGAGAGTGAAGATGCGACCATTGCTGACCTTGCCGTTGCCCTAAACGCCGGACAAATCAAGACGGGTGCACCCGCCCGCAGTGACCGCGTTGCCAAATACAACCAGCTGCTGCGCATCGAGGACGATTTAGGCGATTCTGCCATTTATCCCGGACTGAAGGCATTTACCAATCTGCGCCTTTAGAAACTCAGTGAAAAGTGATAAGTAGGAAGTGAAAAGCACCACTTTCTTACTTGTCACTTGTCACTTTTTACTCCCGCTTTTACCTGAATCTAATCTTTACCCGTTAAACTCAGCCCACTTAGCTAACCAATCAACATGAAGGAAACAGCCATGATTCGATTTGAAGAAGAAGAACAAGAAGCAGCCGAAGAAAAAGAAAAACCCAAAAAGAGCATGTTAGATCGTCTGCTGGAAACGCGCACCATCACTATTTTTGGCGAAATTAATATGAAGCTGGCGCAGGAAGTAACGGAAAAGCTGATGCTGCTGGCGGCCGATTCTGATAAGGACATTAAAATCTTTATCAACTCCCCAGGTGGACATGTGGAATCTGGCGACACTATCTTTGACATGATTCGCTTTGTAAAGCCAACTGTAAAAATTGTGGGAACGGGTTGGGTCGCCAGCGCTGGGGCTCTGATTTATTCGGCCGCTGATCGAGAAAATCGGTACAGCTTGCCCAACACCCGCTTTTTGCTGCACCAGCCAATGGGCGGCGTGCGTGGTCAGGCACAGGATATTGCCATCGAAGCTGAAGAAATTATCAAAATGCGTGAGCGACTAAACCGCATTTTCTCTGAACAGACGGGCCAGCCGCTGGAGAAAGTGTCCAAAGACACCGACCGAAACTTCTGGATGGGCGCTCAACAAGCCATTGAGTATGGCCTTGTTGGGAAAATTGTTACTTCGATTGATGATATTAACTAATGTACTGATCTGATCTTCCCGGAAACTGTTCGCTTGATGGTCAGCCATGAAGAATTTTCCGGGAAGATGAAGTTACGTAAAGAAATTTAGATCTCAAAAGTTTTCAAAACTTTTGAGATCTTTTTTATTTCTGTCGCCGAGCGAGGGCGTTCATCATCATGATGAACGCAGCGATCATGCCTGACATGAAGGTTATGGCGATGATGATGAGTAAGGTTGTGAGCGAGATGAACATGGTGTTTGCTCCTAGATAGAGATTAGAAATTGATTCAATCTCTGATCTCCAGTTTCCAGTCTCCTTCTTAACTAAACATTCCAGCAGGCATGGCCCCTTGCTGACTCATGCTGACGGTAGATTGAGAGACCAGGTTGAAGATGCGACGCAGCTCCTGGTGGTCTAGGCCAGCGGCCAGTACGTCGGGGAAGCCAATTTCGTCGGCAAGCTGGCGCAACTCGGCATGGTTAATGCCACCAGAGCGGAAGCCGACGTAAGCCAAAGTGTAGATTTCGTGCTTGAGCAGCTCGGTGGCGGCGCGACGAATCTGTTTGGCACGCTGCCGGGAGGCATTGTCCCCGCCATCTGAGTAGACGATGACGATGCAGCGGACCATAACACCGCTTTGGCGCAGCTGCTGGGCGTAAAGCACCATGTTCGTCAGGCCGCCGGCTACGGCGTCGTAGAGGGCGGTACTGCCGCTGGGGGCGTAGCTGCTGCGGCTGAGTGGCGCAATGTCTTTGAGGGGCATATAGCCATGCAGCAGCTGCACATCCTGGTTGAACAGGATGGTGCTCATGAGGATATCGTCGGCGGCGCTTGAGCCAAGCATGGCAGCCAGATAGTCATTGTTGTAAGCGGCGATGAGGTCGCTGGCGTGCGAGGCCATCGAGCCGCTCATATCGATGATGTTCATGGCCAGGGTAACCTCGTTGCTGGTGAGCTGGTTGAGAGGCGTGCCAACGGCCGTTGCCATTGTCGGCCCATTCAAATTGGAAACCACCAGATCCATTGTGTTATCGGTTAAGCCATCTGCCTGGGCAGAGTGGAATAAATTGTCTAAATTGCCAAGTCCTGTGTTGTTGGTCATCATGTTCCTCTTTCAATTTATGATTCACGATTGCTGACGCTCAGTCGTCGATCAAAATGGTAGTTTGTCGGTGCTGTTGATAAAGTTGACGCCTTGTTTGGCAAAGTCGGCAAACCGTGCCTGGGCAATGGCGTGAAAGTCAACATCAGGGTGCAAGACGGGGGAAGTGCAGTCACGCAGAAAATAGATTTTCTGTAACGCCTCTGGCTGTCCGTGGAAATCCTCCACCATATCCTCGACCGTTTCCAGAACGCAGTGGCTCTCCGCTTCCCCGGCGATGACGACGATGTCTGCCTGGGTGAGCGTGTCCAGGAATGGCTTGTTCTTGCCCCCCATCGGATGGTTGGGAACGGGGACTTCTGGCTGAATGATAGAGTAATGTTCTGTTAGCGGTATGCTGCCTTTGGTAAGCCATGTAGGTTGGGTTTTCCTTGCGATGCTGTGCCAGAGAACGGCTGTAAACAACTCCGGGTCCAGGGCATTGCCAACGCTGCCGATCATGACGTGATAGGGCCAGATGGTTAATTGCTTTTTAGCTTCTTGCTCCAGCTGCTTCACGTAATTGGTTGATTGCACCGGAGCCACCAGCGGTCGCCAGTTGCCCTGCTTGATGTCCTCATAGGTAATTAACGTAAAC
>CBDUOF010000468.1:0-4304 GCA_965368765.1 uncultured Anaerolineae bacterium
ATTTCGTAGACGCGCTCCAGACCGCCAACCAGCAGCCTTTTCAGGTACAGTTCAAAGGAGATGCGCAGATACAGCTCTTGCTTGAGCTGATTGTGATGGGTCGTAAACGGCCGTGCCGCCGCCCCCCCATACAAAGGTTGCAAAATAGGGGTTTCCACTTCCAAAAAGTCATGGTCTTCAAAGTAGCGGCGCAGCGAGGAAATCACTTTGGCACGCGTTTTGAACACCTCACGTACATCAGGGTTAACAGCCAGATCAGCGTACCGTTGACGATAGCGTTCTTCCACATCGCTGAACGCATTGTGGCGCACCATTTCACCGTCCACTTCCTGCTCTTTGACCACCGGCAGCGGGCTGACGGCTTTGGAAAGCAGTTTCCAGGAACCAACCCGTAAACTTACTTCGCCGGTGCGGGTGCGAAACAAGACCCCAGTCGCCTGCACAAAATCGCCTAAATCAAGCAGCTTGCGGAAAATATGATGCGACTCTTCGCCAATGGCGTCCCGTCGAACAAAGAGCTGGATACGGCCGTCTCCATCTTCAATGTGGGTAAAGACTGTCTTGCCCATGTCGCGCGTGCTCACAATACGGCCGCACAAGGTAGCCTCAATTTCGGTTGCGTCCTCCCCCTGCTGCGCCTCACCTGCTTCAAACGCAGCAATGGCGGCAGCAGAGGTATGACTGCGCTCAACGCGTAGTGGATATGGCTCTATGCCTGCTTCACGCAGTTGCTCAATTTTTGCCAACCGTTGTTCTTCAAGTGGTGTGGGTTCCCAAGACATGCCCTTCTCCTGTAAAAATGCTTAACGCCGCGGTACGGAAGCGCAGAGAACAAAATGAGGACTCTGCCAACGTAGCGCAACCTGCGCATCTGTTTTAATGAAAAAGGCCCGTGTTAAACACGGGCCTTCATAAATAAATAGTGCCAGCGTTATGTGGTCAGCTATTTGCCAATCTTAACAACCCGGAATTCCAAAAGCCCGTTCGGTGCATTTACCCGCACCACTTCGCCAACCTTGCTGCCCAGCAGTGCCTCGCCCAAGGGGCTTTCATTAGAAATTCGGCCAGCGGTTGGGTCTGCCTCTGCTGCCCCAACCAGATGATAAACTTCATCATCATCAATGCCTTCTTCAGAAACCGTAATCCAATCACCAACGCGGACGGCATCATGCGGGCCATTGTTATCGTCAATGATCTGATAATTTTTCAGGATATCTTCTAACTCCTGAATACGTCCTTCCAGAAAAGCTTGCTCATTGCGCGCTGCTTCCAGCTCGGCATTCTCTACAAAATCGTCATCTTGACCATCTTGAAAAGCGCGATGCAGCCGATCGGCCACCTTCTCTCGCCCAGCGGTGCGCAGCTGTTCTAACTCTTTTGTTAATTTATTTAGCCCTTCTTGCGTTAATAAGTGAGGCTTCATTAATGTCATCATTTACCCCTAGCCGAATCTCTAATTCGTGTATGTTTCTATTTTTTATCATCTGTGTGGTGGAAACGACTGGTTAAATTACGCACACAGTTGCCTAATACGTCAAAAACCGCTGTAAACAGCGGCATGCTTTGCTCAAGCGCAAAATTATATCAAAAACGGGCCTCTTGTAAAGAGGAACCTTGAACGGCCGTTATACTTTGCAACACGGCCGTTTCCGCCACGTTCTCCTTCATGAACACCTCGCCTACTTCCCGCAGCAAAATAAAACGCAGCTTGCCAGACGCTTTCTTCTTATCGCTAAACATCGCCCGGTAGATGGCATTGGGATCAAATTCTGCTGGAATCCGCTGGGGTAGCCCCTGGGCTTGCAGCACGCCCTCAAGCCGCGTCTGCAGGGCCGGGTCGCACAATCCTAGTCGCGCAGACAGGTTGGCGGCTGCCACCAGTCCCATTGCCACACCCTCGCCATGCCGCACGCGGTAGCCACTCACCTGCTCAATGGCATGGCCGAAGGTGTGTCCCAGGTTTAACGTCGCGCGCCGTCCCTGCTCAAAGGGGTCCTCCTGGACCACCGTCTGTTTTACGGCAATGGCTGTAGCAACCAATGACTGGAGATCAGCTACAGGCGATCGATGGGAAAACCGCCACTCGCCTCGCTCTAATTTGTCAAAAAGTTCGGCATCGTTTATTAGACCGTGCTTTACCACTTCGGCCATGCCCGCGGCAAACTCCACCTTGGGCAAGGTTTGCAGCGTGGTGACATCGGCCAAAACGGCCGTTGGCTGCTTAAACGCTCCTACCAAATTTTTTCCCTGTGGCATATCGACGCCCGTTTTGCCTCCCACACTGGCATCAACCATCGCCAACAAACTGGTCGGACATTGCACAAAATCAACGCCACGGAGATAGGTAGCTGCGACAAAACCAGCCACATCGCCAACAACGCCACCGCCTAAAGCCACGACGGTTGCCTGCCTGTCGACGCCTGCGTTTAGCATTTGATCATAAATAGTTTGTACCGTGGCCAACGTTTTATGCTGTTCTCCGGCAGGGATTGTTATCTCACAGGCCACATTGTCGCAGCGGCTGGCGTGCAGCGGCCCCACATGGCTGTCGGTAATAAGCACAATCGCGCCGCGAATGTGTGCCAGGTCAGCCAAACTTGGCAGCAAGTCAGCCCCAACGAGCACGTCATATTGCCCGGTCGGATGCATGATAGGCAAACGCACAGCAGTAGACATCAATATTTATACTCCTCGCGCACGGGACTGAACAACTCGAACAGGCGGGTGGCGGTATGTGCTTCTGCGCTATGCGGCACATCGCCTGGAATGATGTAAGCATCCCCTGGCTGCAAACGCCGCGTCTCCCCGGCAATGGTTAGGCTCAGCTCGCCAGCAAGGACCGTGCCAGCCTGTTCATGGGGATGGTTATGCCGGGGCACAATTGTGCCCGCGTCCAGATCAACGGTTATGACCAGCATTTGTTCACCCCAGAAGCTTTGCACCCGCAGACCAGGTAAAAGCTCTTTGTGGACCCGATTTTGTAAGTCACAAAATGCCATACTTCACTCTCCAATGAACATAGAATACAGATTTCAACGAGCTTGCAGATTTATAAACTCAGCAAGGCAGCGTTCACATTTCAGGTAAGGTGCGCTATCTCTTCTAGCAGTTCGTCCACAATTTGATCGGCCGTTTTGCCGTCGGTGGAAAGTTGAGGGAAACGGCCGTATCCTTCACGACGTTCATCCAACAGGCGTTGAATGCGTTCGGTCGGGTCGGGGCCACTGAGCAACGGCCGTTTTGCACCGCCCTGCACCCGGGCCAAGATGGTTTGAGGCACGGCCGTCAGGCAATACACCAGGCCAGACGCAGACAAAGCCGCCGCATTTTCCGCGTCCAGCATGAGCCGCCCACCGGTGGCAATCACCCAGCCTTGCCGCTGTGCCAGCTCCAACGCGACGCGGCGTTCCCAGGCGCGGAAAACAGCCTCGCCATCCTGGGCAAAAATGTCGGCAATCGAACGGCCGTCTCGATGAACAATAAGCGCATCGCTGTCCAGGAACGGCCGTTGCAGCCGCTCAGCCAGTCGCTGTCCTACCGTTGTTTTACCAGTGCCCATAAAACCAGTCAGAATAATGTTTTTCTCCAACGCGCTGTCCTAGAAATGCCAGATAGACTCTGTCAACTTTTTACGGCAAATTGTCGCAGAGCATACCGCTCACGCTCCCCACCTACAAAACAAAAAGCCGCTCATCACGAGCGGACTTGTTATCTATGACCCTGGAAGGACTCGAACCTTCAACCTGCTGATTAAGAGTCAGTTGCTCTGCCAGTTGAGCTACAGGGCCCTGGGCAAACATCTCATTTTGCCATTCACACGATGCCATTCGCAAAATGGTTGCCAATAGGCGGACGGGATTATACAAAATTTCGACGTAAAAACAACTAGTGTGCCTGCAAAAATTCGGCAGAAAGCCAGCCACTTTGTCCATCTATCAACACTTCTTGCCACGTAAAGCCGTCAGCGACTTCCATTCCGTCCAACAAAATGACCACGGTATCAACCGGCACGACGGTAAGAACGGCCGCATCCAGGCCGGGCGAAGTGCGCAAATTGGTGCCAAAAGGATAGGTGATCACGGCCGTTTTCGGCGTGGCCGTGGGGGTGTTGGTTGGTGTTGGGGTAAATGTCAGTGTTGGGGTAGCGGTGGGAGTTTCCGACGGCAAAACGGTGGGCGTGAGCGTCTCTGTAGGCAGCGGCGTGGGGGTAGCGGTGGCAGTTGCTGTGGCTGTCGGTGTTGGGCCAGGTGTTAACGTGAGCGTTGGCAGCGGCGTTGGCGTCAAGGTTGGTGGCACTTCAGGAT
>CBDUOF010000469.1:0-4301 GCA_965368765.1 uncultured Anaerolineae bacterium
AAAAGGCCGTCTGGACTAAACGTCAACGATCCCGGAATGTTCATTCCTGGCAGTGGAAACTGTACAACATCCTTTAAGCCAATCTGTGGCTGGGAAATGGGGTTCATGCAATGCTCCTTCTATGGTCGGGGTCAACTATAATTGTTTCGGCAACTGCGATGAAATTGTAACCAAAGAATCACATGTGTCGAACCGCTACTCAAAATCAACGGATGAAAGGAAAGGCGTTCCCGGTTATAATTTGCCCGCTTATTTCAACCATCAAACAATCCGGAGAAATTCATCCATGCCCTTTCAATTTCATCCACTTGATATCCCTGAAGTCATTTTGGTAGAACCGCAGCGCCTTGGTGACCGACGTGGGTTCTTCATGGAAACCTACCAGCATGAAACGTTTGCCGCCCATGGGATTACGCCTCACTTTGTACAAGACAACCATTCACGTTCCGCAAAAGGTGTTTTGCGCGGTCTACATTACCAACAAGATCCATTTGCTCAGGGAAAATTATTGAAGGTGGTTCTTGGAGAGGTTTTTGACGTCGCTGTGGATATTCGACAAGGATCGCCCACGTTTGGCCAGTGGGTTGGCGAAATCCTGTCCGAAGCGAACGGCCGTTTGCTCTATGTACCTCCGGGGTTCGCTCATGGCTTTTGCGTGCTAAGCGACTCTGCGGATCTTATCTACAAGGCAACCAACGTCTACAAACCGGAAACGGATCGAGGCATTATTTGGAATGATCCACAAATTGGCATTGAATGGCCACTGACGGCCCCAACCTTGTCAGCTAAAGACGAAAAGTTGCCGACGTTGGCTGAAGCAGATATCAATTATATTTACAAAAAATAGGGGAACGCGGGCAGGATAGATTAAGAAAGTTCAACTAAAACCGAGGCGGCCACATTGCGACCAATCACCTTTGCTTCATCATTGATTAATAAGGTAAGGGGCCCGTCAAAGGGCGCCACAGTTTGGACAGTAACGGCCGTTCCTGGCACCAGCCCCATCTCGGCCAAATACCGCAGCAGTTCACTGTTTGCATCATCAATAATGCGACGAACCCACACCGTCTGGCCCGCCTGGGCGGTTGAAAGTAGCTCAACATCTATCAAGGCCATGCTGCCATCTTTGGCTGGAATTGGATCGCCATGTGGGTCAAATTCCGGATGGTCCAGAGCCGCTGCGATGCGTTCCTCGAGCTTTTCGCTAATCACATGCTCTAAAATATCAGCCTGTTCATGAACTTCATCCCAGGAAAAACCCAACGCTTCCATTAGATAAAGCTCAATCAATCGGTGATGGCGAATCACCTCCAAAGCCAGCTTTTCCCCCGATGCCGTCAACGATACGCCATAATGCTTCTCGTAGTTCACCATCTTCAACTTGGCCAAACGCTTAATCATGCTGGTGGCCGACGCCGGTTTAACCGCCCTCGCCTCTGCAATACGCGATGTAGAGACCGGCGTTTCATCTTGGGCCAACATATAGATTGTTTTCAGATAATCTTCAACGGCCTGGTGATTCAAGTTATGGCGCTGGCGAGAAGTGCCGTCTGGCAGCGCATCAATTTCTGGCATAGACCACCTTAAAAAATTCAAGCTTCGGCTCAATAAGGTTACTCAAAAATATTTGAGGCAATCTAACACACCCATATCACGCTGTCAAGAATAGTCAGAGTGCGCCGATGCCCAAGAAAACATCAGCCACCTTGCCTGCTACACTTTCAATAAAGCGACGCTCATCTATTGGCCTTAGCCACCGCGTGAAAAATACCCAAACAGGGGAATTGCTTGATCAGCAACCAGTTGCAGAAGTTTCATAGCTAATACACAAAAAAACATTTTTGTAGCTAGAAAAGTGGTCATGTTCTTGCAAAACAGTGTGCAAAATATGGGATTTTGCACTGCAATACGCCCTACTATGCCCATATATGTGGGGCAACGCCGTTGCGGCATCCTGCATGTAGGCTACATCATTGTTTGTCAAGGTCTGAACCTTAAAAATAGTTTTTTTTAAGGTTTGGCAACTCTAAAAATCTTTGAGCTTTTAAGGCAAATTTAGCAGATTTCCATTGCGCCCCATCCCGCCATCTGTTAGAATATTTACGCCGTTGCACAATTATCTGCATACTGAAGCCGACAAGGAATTGAGACCAAGAGGGGTCTGCAATTGTCTTATTGTCTCTAGCTTTACGGAGAGTCAACATCAGCCATTGTTTACGCCTGATGACATCGTTTTTGACAATACGGAACAGTCGAGCACTATTCTTTTGGGTAGTAGGACTTCTTAGAACCCACGCTCTGTGACCAGCGGCCTATTTTTCTTGAAAACGCAATTGAGGTGTTGATCGCGGCTAACGGCCGTTTCTATTCGTTTGCCTGTGTCTCGACACCCCTTTTGCACATTGATTTTCCGTATGGGGCAACTAATGATTCCTGAGAATGCATGGAAAGCAACCCTGGGTGAACTGGAATTGCAGATGACCAAAGCAACCTTCAACACTTGGTTGAAGGATACCTGCTTATTACGATGTAAAGATACAATTTACGTCATCGGCGTTCGCAACGCCTATGCCAAAGATTGGCTTGAGAATCGGTTGCGTGACACCATTCTGCGGACATTGGCGGCGATTGTTGATGGCCCAGTTGACATTCAATTTGTGGTGTGGACCGACGAAGTTCCGGTCACCATGGATGATAACATTGAAGATGTTGTCCAGCCCCACCTGAATGGGAATGGTAGCCGCAAAACGGCCGTTAAGAACAACCATATGCCCCCACCCGCCAGCAGCAAAACGCTCACCCGCCGCTTCACCTTTAGCTCATTTGTTGTGGGCCCCAGCAACCGCCTGGCGCATGCTGCCGCCCTCTCAGTCGCTGAACATCCCGGGCAAACCTACAATCCACTTTTTATATATGGAGGCGTTGGCCTGGGCAAAACCCATCTGCTACATGCCATTGGTCACAAATGCCAGCAAGATGGCCTCACCGTTTGTTACATTCCGTCCGAAACATTCACCAACGATTTGGTGCAATCCATTCGCAGCAAACAGATGGAACAGTTCCGCGAACGGTACCGCACGCCCGACATTTTGCTGATCGACGACATCCAATTTATTGCCGGTAAAGAAAGTACCCAGGAAGAGCTGTTTCACACCTTCAACGAACTACACAGCCAGGGGAAACAGGTTGTCATCTCCAGTGACCGCGCGCCAAAAGCGATGGCGACTCTGGAAGAACGACTCCAATCTCGCTTTGAATGGGGCCTGATGGCCGATATTCAGATGCCAGACATCGAAACCCGCAAAGCAATTTTGCAAACCAAAGCAGAAGACAATGGCTTGGCCGTACCCGATGAACTGATGGATTTTATTGCCCAGCAGGTGCGGCACAGCATCCGGGAATTAGAAGGTGCCTTTAACAAAGTCATGGCCTATGCGCACCTTTCTGGCGGACGGGTTAACCTGGAATTGGTCAATATGGCGTTGGCCGATTTGATGCATCGTCCTGACAAGTTAACGGTTGAGCAGGTTTTCGAAGCGGTCTGCCACTATTACAACGTTACAAATGACGCGCTCGTCGGGGGCAGCCGCAAAAGAACCATAGCCTATCCACGGCAGATGGCCATGTATCTGGCACGCACCGAGACCAACGCGTCTCTCCCCCAAATTGGCGAAAAACTAGGCAATCGCGATCACACCACGGTGCTGTACGGTTATGAGAAAATTGCCACACTTATCGACGCGGACTCCAATATTCGCCGAGACTGCATGGAAATCAAATCATCCATGTATGGACCGGTCACCGCCTAAAACAAATATTTCTGGCTAAAAGATTCAGCGCCGCGTTAGCTTTACTTGTCGGTTAGTGCTTTCCTAAAAATATAGACTAACAAAAAAGCCTCACCGGCTCTATACCGGCGAGGCTTTTCTCAATTGTCAGTCATGCGCTACGCTTGTTAGGCACGTTCTACGCTGAGCCGCTTCTTGCGAACCTGATAGCTGCCCGTCTTGGCCAGCACCTTCCCCGCAAACTGCTCTGGCACATCTACAAACGTATGCTCTTCCTGAATGCGAATGGCACCGATGCTGGAACCAGGAATATCGGCGTGGAAGGCAATCGTGCCAACCACATCATTGACGCGCAGGCCATCCACCTTGCCCGCGCCCAGGCTCAAGCGCACCATACCGCTTTCATGAGAACGCGTACCCTGGCTACGGCCGTTGCTCCGCTTGGCATTGCCGCCGAAATTACCCTTTTTGCGATTACGGTTGTTGCCAAATCGATCGCGTCGACCGCCCCGC
>CBDUOF010000470.1:0-4285 GCA_965368765.1 uncultured Anaerolineae bacterium
CCCTGCCCGAAGTCGCTGGAGACGCCGCCCTGCTGGTCGATCCGCTGGACACAGCAGCCATCACCCAGGGGATACAAAGGCTGGTGCAGGATGAAGCATACCGGCAAGAACTGGTACAGCGTGGGTTTGAGAATGTGAAACGATTTAGCTGGGCAGAAACGGCCGTGCAGCTCCTGCAAGCTTTAGAAAAAGCAGTTGCCTAAAGTAACAAGCGCCGAGCCAACACCGCCAGCACCGCCTGCAAAATGTAACCTACCGTAAAGATCACAATCTGGTACTGCGTATAGGGTGGATTGACCTGATAGAGCGGAGCCAGCAAGTTTGGCAGTTCACTCCAGCCCACCAAAAAGGAAATGTTGGTGATCCACACCGCCCAGGCTGGCAGCGGCGTGTGCTGCAAGGCAACGTGCGTCTCGCTGACCAACGCCAAAAAGAGCGGATACCCCAATAAAACCAGCGCCGCCTGCACCCACACCGAGGCATACACGCCTTCGTACGTCCAGATGCCAATCAACCGCCCCGCGCCCTCTTGCCCGAAGCCAATCAAAAAGTAGACCAGCGCCAGCCGGAAAAGCTTTTGGCGTGAGCCCAGCAGCCGGTGCCAGATGGATTCTGGCCGTTCCAGATTCAAGGAACCCATGAACAGCAAGCCACCGACAATAACAAATGGCCACCAGAGTGAATTCTCAAAAAGTATCAGCAAAACACCAATCGCGATCAAAATCGCGCCGGAACTTGCCAACCTTGTTTTTAATACCATCGTTCACCTCATAAATTGGCCAAAATCGTGGCCAGATGCATCGTTGGTTGCCAATCAGCCGGGTTGCCGCCGTCTTCGTAGCTCCACCAGGCAGAAAGCACCGCCTGGGCCAGGCTCCACTGCCGCAGCCGCGCGCGCTCCATCTCCAGCGTTTCTGCCAGGATGTCCAACCGCCGTGCCGTGATACGCTTAAGCGCTGGCTCGTCAAAGATGGTGAATGGATTACGCAGCAGTGCGCCTATTTCGTAGGCCGGCTCACCCGCCACGCCTTTGGGGTCAATCACCCGCCAGCCATCGCCAGCGGACAAAATATTGTAGTGGTGCAGATCGCCGTGGAGCAGCATCGGTTCGCTGCTGGAGGTCAAGAGATTGGTGAAGTGGGAAACGGCCGTTTCCACCAACCGCGCATCAAACGGCCCCGTCCCCCCACCAAATTCCTGTCGCAACCTGTCAAAACCCTTCCCCCAATCTGCCACCGACGGAAAACTGTGTTCAACTGGCAAGGGCCGCCACAGCGTTTGCATCACCAGGGCGGCAAGGCGCGTCGCTTTGTCATCGTCTGTGACCGTGCTAAGCATTTGGCCGGGGCGCAAGCGTTCTAGCAACAAGACCCCGTCATCTGGATCGGCATCAAGAAGCTGGACAGCGGAACGGCCGTTGTAAACCCGAAGTGCCTCAATTTCGGTACGCAGTTCCCTGTTTGGCACGCCCATCTTCAACACAATTTCTGTGCCATCGGCCAGCGTCGCGGGGGTGACGTAGTTGTAGGAAAGGGTAAAGTTTGTTGGCTGCACGGTCACCGACCAGCGTTTTTCGCACGTCGCCAAAATCTCAGGCAGTCGCGCCAACCATTCCGCTCCCTCGGTGAACGTACTTGTAACTGTTTTTATGAAATGTGTAGGTAAATTCATCATAGGAGATTGGTTGATTGGAGATCGGAGATTGAAGCAAACAAATCTCCAATCTCCTTTTTTATCTTAGCAAAAAACCGTGCTGCAGCGGGTCGTCTGGGTCGATGAGCAGCTGGTTAATACCGGTGATGTGGGCGGTGCCAGTGACCTGGGGAATAACGGCCGTATGCGGGCCATATTCCGTCGTTGCCACCACTTCGCCGGTGAAGGTCGTCCCTAAAATGCTCTCCACCACAAACGGTTCGTTCAGACTGATTTCCCCCTTGGCATAGTGCAGCGCGGCGCGGGCGCTGACCCCCGTGCCGGTGGGGCTGCGGTCCACCTCGCCGTCGGCAAAGATGCAGACGTTGCGGCTGTGGTGCGCCAGGTCGTGCGCCGCGCCGACGAAGATAGTGCCGTACAGAAAGCCCAAGTCCGGCTCAAACGGATGGACGATGGTCAAGCTGGCCATCACGGCCTGCTTGATGCGCCGCCCCAGGTCGATCAGCTGGCGAAAATCGTTGGCCGTGAGCCCCAGACCAACTGCTTCGGCCTGGACAAAAGCATAAAAACCGCCGCCATAGGCTACGTCGTAGTGGACGCTGCCGTGGCCGGGCACATCGACCGTTTGATTCAGCGCAAATACAAAAGCGGGAACATTGTGAAAGGAGACAGAGGTGATACGGCCGTTCTCCCGCACCCCCGTCGCCACCACTCGACCTGCTGGCGTATCGATCTTCAGCACGGGTGCATCCCCTGGCTTGTCGATCATCGCAGTGTCTAGCACGACCTTCGTTAAGCCGATGATGCCGTGGCCGCACATCGTGCTAAAGCCTTCATTGTGCAAAAAGAGCACGCCCAGGTCGCCATCTGGCGTCACTGGCTCGGTAAGGATGCAGCCGTACATGTCGGCGTGGCCGCGCGGCTCCCACATCGTGGCCGTCCGTAGCCAGTCGAGATTTTCCTGGGCGTAACGTCGCTTGGCTAAAATCGTGTCGCCGGGTATCTCGGGTAATCCGTCTGTAAAAATGCGCAGTGGTTCGCCGCCTGTGTGGGCGTCGATGGCCGTGAGTTGCCGCCAGTTTTGTGGGGGTGTCCAGGTGGTGGGCATGGGCTTCTCCTCGAAAACCTCCCGCAGATTCCGCCGCTACCCGAAGCACTGGAATCAACCGATAGGAGGGTGCAATTGTTTGAAAGTTTTGTCTATTTTGCGGGGTTATAGGGAAATGACAACCTTTCCGAACAAATCCAAGTTGCGGTAACGGCCGTTTTCAAACTATTGTATACTCGAAGCCAGATTTTTCAGAACTTTTTACTGTTCACTTTTAACTTTTCACTTCAAAAGAGGCACTCATGCGCATACTCATCACCGGCTCCAGTGGCCAGATCGGCACCAATTTAGGACTTCACCTGCAAGAACAGGGACATTACGTGTTTGGCGTAGACAAACGGCCGAATACCTGGACGCGCGACATTGAAACGCTCCTGCAAGATTTAAGCAAGCCATTTAGCAACTATAAAGGGGGCATCGGCTATACCGATTACCCGCCAGACCTGGATGCAGTGGTTCATTTTGCCGCCCATGCCAAAGTGCATGAACTGGTCGAGCAGCCCGATCGCGCTCTGGAAAACATCACGATGACCTACAATGTGCTGGAGTTTTGCCGCCGGAACAACCTGCCAATCATTTTTAGCAGCTCCCGCGAGGTATACGGCGACATCCATCGCTACATCACCGAAGAAAGCTACGCCGATTTTGCCTTCACGGAGAGTCCATACTCAGCCAGCAAGATTTCTGGCGAGGCCTTAATTTATAGCTATGCGCAATGTTACGGGCTGCGCTATCTGGTGTTCAGGTTTAGCAATGTGTACGGCCGTTACGACAACGATTTGGAACGGATGGAGCGCGTCATTCCCCTGTTCATTCGCAAAATTGGCAAGCAGGAGCCCATCACTGTTTATGGTAAAGACAAGGTGCTGGACTTCACCTACATCGATGACTGCGTCGGTGGCGTGGCGCGCGGTCTGGAACGCTTGGTGGCGGGCGAGATTGAAAACCACACCATCAATCTGGCTTATGGACAAGGCAACAGTCTGGTGAATATGGCAAAGTTCATTGGCGATGCCATGGGCGTGGCGCCCAACATGACCATCGAGCCAGCACGCGTGGGCGAAGTGACCCATTATGTAGCCAATATTGGCAAGGCTCGCGCCCTGCTGGATTACCAACCGACAACCACGCTGCAAGAAGGGATTCAAAAGTCGGTGGCCTGGAGTACAGCGTGGTGGGAGGGTCATCGGTAGGCGGTTATCCGTTATCGGTTTCCTGCTTACAGGTTACCGATTGCGGATAGATGGCACTTTGGTACTATGTTGGTAAGCGGCAAAGCTGATTACACTTCTTGGGCACGGCCTTCTTAACACACTTTTATACGGCCGTTTATCGAACACGATTGCCAAAGAAGTTATGAACAACAACGCTACCCTACTCGATACCCTCTTACAGCAGGCTGAAACGGCCGCTAAGCGGCACAGCCAGCACTCACGCCTTACCCGGCAAGCGGTCAGTCGCCAGATGGAACGGACTGATAGCGAAACAGTTGCGCGAGAGCTGGATGCAATTTACCAATCTCGC
>CBDUOF010000471.1:0-4256 GCA_965368765.1 uncultured Anaerolineae bacterium
CGGCATGGCAAGCAAGTCAAAATGGCTGGCAATGGGGATGGAAACGGTGACGTTGGAAACGGCCGTTTCGCTCATATTGCCCACCGCTACCCCCAGGGTAAATGCAGTTCCTGGTTCAATCGTCTCCGGGGCAGCCAACACAATGGTCAAAAATTCCTCAAGCTGTGGCGTTATCGGGCTGCCGCTGTTTTGCGGATTGGGTGTGGCTGGTGTTACAAAGTCCGTGGCATTATTGGCGCTGTTTTGTCCATTGCCAGCCGCTCCTCCCGGCAATCGCTCCAAGCTGGCGCTCCCGGCCAAGACGGAGGCTGGTGTGCCAGCGGTAAAGGCAGCAGGGGCATCACCCCACCCCAATAAGTCAACCGTTTGCTGCGTTTTGTCGCGCAGCAGCAAGCCACCCTTGCGCTCAAATAAGGCCTGGCTAAAGTAACCGTCGGCCGCCGTCCCAAGCGCCTGCCCTTCACGCACCAACAGCAGATGGCCGTGTGGGGGAATAACGGCCGTTTCCGTCCAACGATAAACCAACGCCTCCTCCTGCCCATCCGCCAACAGGTAAAAAATTGACCAGCCCATTAAATCCACCGGTTCAGAAGCCGCATTGTACAGCTCAATGAATTCCTGGCTGTTTCCGCCGGGAACGCCGGTCAGCAGCTCGCTAAAAAAGACGCCATCTGTTTGCAGCGTCGGAGACGCATTGCCCGCTGGGGTAGGTGAAGGGTTGGAAACGGCCGTTGGCGGTGGCGTTACCGTCGGGATCGACTCAGATTCACAGGCAGTCAGCAGCAAGAAAGTTAAGAGAATGAGGATGATTGGTAAGTCGTTCCGTTGTGGCATTGTGACATAGTTCCTTCAAAATCGTCTTAGAATTGCAGTTTGGGCGGATTATAGCACGGGGAAGCGATGCCGGGAGGATACGGCCGTCTTCCCGCAATTAAACGAAACTTGGACATTCTGTTCGCCTACCCTGAAGCCGTTCACCCTGAATTCACTCGGGCCGCTGTTGCCCTCAAAAGTGCGCGTGATATAATGCGCTTCGGTTCTGCAAAGAAAGATTTATTACGGGGAATACGCGTGATTTGCGGTAAAGAAAAGTTAATTTCAGTACACAATTCCTTAAATTTAATGCAAATAGCGCCGTGCATGAGCTTTTTTCAGCCGATGACTCCCATCCGATCAAGATTTTCGTATCCATGATAAGCACGCTTACCAGTGCAGAGTGACTGCTGCTTTTGGTAAAGGACAAAGCAATGAGCGATACTGCAATTCCCTCTCAACCACAGTCAAAGACACAACCCAAGCGCACTGGCTGGGCCATGTTTTCCGGTCGGCGCGGCGTCAAGCGGCGTGAAACCTTACTGGCTTACCTGTTTTTATCACCAGCGATCATCATTATTGGCCTGTTTGGTCTGTTCCCGCTTGTGTTTTCCGTTTACCAAAGCACCCGGGCTGGCCTGAATAATGTCGTAGGTCGCCCGGATGGGTTGGGCCAATATGTTCGGGCCATTGATAACCTTGCTTACGTCCTCGCTTTTTGGATGGCGCTCTTCTTTATCGTCGTTGCCATACGGCAAATCAATGAGTTGCTGACCACCTCACGACTAAAAAATGAAGATCCGTGGCGCTGGTTGCTGCCCGGCCTGCTAAGCGCTACCGGACTGGCCCTGCTCCTCTGGCTGATATTTGCCTTTATGCCAGGATTGTTGGAAATCGGGGAAAAACTGGTTGGCTTTACGGCCGACGAACGAAACGAATTGTTTCCTGTGTTTTTAAAGGAGGCATGGACAGCGCCCGGGGTTGCTTCAACCTTTTATTATGGTGTTCTAGCGCTCATCTTGAGTGGAATTTCTTTCTATTTATTACAGCAAAACAGCCCACCGACGATTAGGGATTCTTTTTATACGGGAAAGTTTGTAACGGCCGTTTTCATGCTTATTCTTACCGTTGGCATTAGCTGGTTTACCTACTCAGAAATCCAGCTCGCCTATGCCGAAGCGTTAGAAGATGGCGAAACCTTGGCCATTTGGGCTCAAATGATCACCATTAGTGGGGGATTTGTCTTGCTGCTGCTTTCCTGGCTGGTTTGGCGTACCGCCGCCAGCCGCGATTCAAACTTGCAAACCGGGCTACGCTTTTTGGCAGGCATCTTCTTAATGGTGGCGGGGTGGGTACTCATCGCGGAACTGCCCGTTGTCATTGCTGAAGGTAACGAGGATTGGTGGGTGAGCCTGCGTACCACCGTATTTTACGTGATGGGTGCCTTGCCAGCAGAACTCTTCTTTGGTCTCGTTTTGGCAACATTGCTTTATCAGGACATAAAAGCCAAAGGGCTTTTCCGCATGATTTACTTCTTGCCCTACATCACGCCAGCGGTGGGGGCTGCGGCCGTTTTCAAAGTCCTTTTCTCTGGAAATCCATCCGGCCTCATCAATACCGTGCTGGCAACATTGGGTCTCCAACCGCTTGGTTGGCTCAATGAGCCAAGTGGCATCAACAAGCTTCTCGGCGAGGCTCTCAATTTCAACGTTGCTGAATGGGCAGCCGGCCCTAGCTTGGCGTTGATCGTGGCTATCATCTTTGGTATCTGGAAATACACCGGCTATAACGTCGTTTTCTTTCTGGCTGGGTTAGGTAACATCTCAAAGGAATATTACGAAGCGGCCTCAATGGATGGAGCCGGTCGCTGGTCACAGTTTCGCCATATCACCCTGCCTTTGCTATCCCCGATTACCTACTTTTTAACCATCTTTGGCGTTATCGGCACATTTAAAGCATTCAACACCATTTTTGTTCTGCGTTCACGCGCCGCACTGGGCACAATGGATACATCAAGCCTGGTGATTTTTGACGCTTTCAACCGAGATACGCGCATTGGTTATGCCGCTGCTTTAGGCATCTGTCTGCTTCTTGTCATCTTAAGCGCCACCGCCTTACTGGATCGCTTCGCAAAAGGAAAAGTGTTTTATGGCTAGTCAAACAACCATACCAACCAGACAAACAGCCAAGCCAGCAACGGGTTCAGGCTTTAACTGGGGAAAGTTTTTTACTTATTTTGTGCTGATTTTTGGCGCAGTCATTGCCATTGTGCCTTTCTTAGCCACGATCAGTATCTCCCTCATGAACCTAACCGAAGCAACCAGCCAAACCTTTCTGCCCAGTACGCCTCAATGGAGCAACTACCTCGAAGCATGGCAAGAAGCCGATTTCTCTGAATTCTTCTTCAACAGCCTACAGCTTGCCCTCATCACGGTAGCAGGTGAAGTTGTGTTTGGTGTATTAGCCGCTTACGCTTTTGCTCGCATGGAGTTCCCCGGTAAAAACTTGCTATTTGGTCTATTTCTGGCCACGCTCACCTTGCCTCAGGCCATTACCTGGGTTCCTAACTTCCTAACGGTTTCCTGGCTAGGCAAAGTAACGCCATTTCAGTGGATCGATAACTGGCCAGCCTTAACGATACCTTTTATGGCCAGCGCTTTCGGCATCTTTCTGCTGCGCCAATTCTTTCAGCAGATCCCGGAAGAGCTTTGGGATTCGGCTCAAATAGATGGGGCGGGCCACTTGCGTTACTTATGGCAAATTGTCATTCCACTTTCTAAAGCACCCATTTTAATCCTGGCACTCTTTGGCTTTTTGGGCAGCTGGGACAGCCTGGCCTGGCCCATCCTTGTGACGCGTTCGCTGGAATGGCGTCCAATTTCTTATGGGCTACAAAGTTTTTTGCAGGAAGCTGGCAGTTTTGTCCATTTACAAATGGCCGGGGCTATCATTACAATCTTGCCTATATTGGTTCTTTATTTCTTTACCCAACGCCAATTCATCGAGGCAATGACGCGATCTGGCTTAAAAGGGTGATGTTTACATGCAAATAAAAACAAATTAATGATAAAAAAGGAGGTGGTTAGATCGAGAATTTGTAGGATGCGGTTTTTATCGTAACGCCAACCGATGTTGTTAACTAGTTGCAGCCATATCATTGTGCACGCTGCAATTAATTTTAGAAACAATCAAGTTTCGAGGAGAAGACAAATGTCTAAAAAAACTATTAAATGGTTCATGCTTTTGGCCTTAATTGTGCCCATGTTCCTGGTTGCCTGTGGTGGCACCGCCGAAGAAGCTGTAAATGACGCCGTTGATGCGGTTGAAGAAACGGCCGCTGACGTGGTTGACCAGGCCGAAGAAGTTGCTACAGATGTCGCTGACACCGCAGAAGAAGTGATGGACGAAGCGGAAGAGGTAATGGACGAAGCAGAAGAGGCCAT
>CBDUOF010000472.1:0-4229 GCA_965368765.1 uncultured Anaerolineae bacterium
AATTTTTGTTGGATCCAGATATTATCTTTCTCAATCATGGCTCTTTTGGGGCAACACCGCGGCCTGTTTTTGCGGAGTACCAGGCGTGGCAGCAGCGTCTGGAAAGACAGCCCGTACAATTTATCCTATATGAATTGTGGGATCACCTGGCAAGCGCACGCCAACAGCTAGGCTCTTACGTCGGCGCCAAGCCAGACGATATCGTTTTCATCCCGAATTCCACCTTTGGCTTGAATGTGGTAGCTCGTTCTCTTCAATTGGCGCCACAGGATGAGGTACTGACCACAAATCATGAATACGGAGCTTGTGATCATGTGTGGCAGTTCCTGAGCCAAAAACAGGGCTTCAGCTATGTACAGCAACCCATTTCCTTGCCGGTCGTTTCCCCAGACACAATCGTAGAACAACTGTGGCAAGGGGTCACCCCCAACACCAAAGTTATTTTCCTGAGCCATATTACCTCCTCAACGGCACTATGCTTTCCTGTTGCAGAAATATGCCGGCGAGCCCAGGAAGTGGGGATTTTGACGATCATCGATGGCGCCCATGCCCCAGGGCAACTCCCATTGGATTTGCCCACCATTAATCCAGATTTCTATTTTGGCAATACGCATAAGTGGTTGTGCAGCCCGAAAGGCTCTGCTTTTCTATATGCTCGCGCAGACAAACAACCCTTGATCGAACCGCTGGTAATCGGCTGGGGCTGGGGAGCGCATCGGACATTATCTTTTGGATCAGACTTTTTGGATTACACACAGTGGTTGGGCACCAATGATCTATCGGCGTATCTTTCTGTCCCGGCGGCTATCAAATTCCAGGAAGAACATAATTGGACGGCCGTTCGCCAGCAGTGTCGCAATCTATTGACCGACGCCATGCACCGCATCGGTAACCTGACCGGGCTGTCGCCAATTTATCCGGACGATAAAGGCTTTTATCATCAGATGGCGACCATCCCATTGCCCCAGTTGGCAGATACTGAAGCTTTTAAGTTGCAGTTGTATCAGACGTACAAAATTGAAGTGCCAATTGTGACGTGGAACGGCCGTCACTTTATCCGCATCTCTGTCCAAGGATATAATACCCAGCGTGACCTCGACAGATTGGTTGAAGCCCTTACCAACTGTTTAACACAGTTTGTGGCCTAGCGATTACAGAATAGTTCAAGGGGACATACCGTGCGACGGCGAGATCGTCTGCAACCTGGGACGAATGGTTGCCCGCTGCACCCAGCACCTAATGGTGGCGATGACGACTGAAGATGCGACGTCCCTTCCAGCCACAGCGATCACATTCATAGCGACGCACAGGGATGCCGATCATATCCAGCAAATAATCGGGCGTTTCGCGGCCAATGCGCTGCAGATCATGCTGCTGACAACTGGGGCAACCGGCGCTATATTGCCAGGCAGGCCGTAAAACAGTGCGCCGATACGCAACCTGAAAACCTAAAACCAGGACGCCAACGACGGCAATCGCCGCAATAATTTTGGCACCCCAACCATAACTAAGCCAGCTAAGCCACCAGGAAATACCATATAAAACAGCGATGCGGTCGGTACGGCCGTCGTACTGAATCACCACCATTTCCCCTGGAAACGTTGTGCTAAAGGCTAGCGGTACCGGCTCTCTGGAACGGCCGCTTGCCCCTATGCCTTCACCTCGCCCCTGAATGGCAACATAGGTTTGGTACGTGCCGGGGAGCGGCACGCGGTAAGCCAATTGGAATTGACCGTTACCGGCGGGCGCTAATTCCGTCAGCGGATCTTCACTATCCCACCGTTTGTTTTGGAAGGAGCCTACCGCCACCAACCGGGCGGGTAACGTGTCGTTGGCCGTTAAGGCATAGGTGCGTGGCCATAATTGGCTCGGAGGCATATCGGGATTAAAAGAAATGGTGACGGATTGATTGGGCATGGTGGCAAAGACCCAGGCCGCTTTTTCCGGAATGGCAAAGCTCCAGTTGCCACAGGGCAGAACCCGCCATAGATAGCGCCCTGGTTCAGCAAAAGTTATCGTACGCGAGTAGATACCATCGCCAGCAGTGCGGTCTCCCTCTGTGCCATCATCCACAAGGGGCGTGTTGCTGCCGTTCCACTCCTGGAATTCGCCAGCGAGACAGTATCCTTTCTCGGCTTGGGCGGGCGGGGTAACCGCAAGAGGCTCTGGCGGACGGGCAATTCTTGCTTGCGCCTGAGCGAGACGGGGGAATGGATTGATGAGAAAAACAAGGGCTATCAGGAACAGTGCCGCCAGCAAGCCCTCACGCCACCAGGGAAACTGAAGCCGTGGCGTTCGCTCGCGCGGCGCAAAGCGGTAGCGCCGCTCAACCCGCCGTCGGCGAGGCAGTGAAGGCCGTTCTGAAATTTCGGCTTCTTCGGCTTGTTCTTCAGGCTCATCCATACCTGACAGTGTAATGATTTCCCTCTATTTCAACAAGCCGATTCACTGATTCTTTACGTTTTTACCCCAGGATGAGCCGGATTCCCAAAATGACAAGCAAAATGAGGACAATTTTACGAAACTGGTCTGGATTTAAACGGCCGTCTAGCAGCTTGCCGCTCAGCAGCCCCAACCCAATCGCAGGCAACGTCCAGAGATAGTTTTGCCAGACAACGGCCGTAAAATTGCCGCTGATGATATGAGCCGTCAGGGTAAAGGCACTGTTCAGCAAAAAATAGGCCTGCAAGTTTCCCTTAAACGTGGTGGGTTCCCACTGGCGACAAGTGCCATAAATGATCACCGGAGGACCGCTGGTATTGTAGGCACCGCTCAACACGCCACCGAGAAAACCAAAGCCATAGGCCCAGGCCGACTGGCGCAGTTGGGGCAAGCGAGGGGAAAATAGGGCATAGAGTGCATATCCCGTCACAATGACGCCTAAAACGATCGTGACAATTGCGCCGTCGACTTCGCGCAAAATGAAGAGGCCCAGAGGAATCCCAATAATTGAGGCAAGGGACAGCCGTTTTACGGCCGTAAAATTCAGAGCATGCCAATAACGGCGCAGCAAGAATACCTCCGCCGTAATGGCCACCAGCGCCACCAGCGGCGTTGCCGTTTGTACGCCAATCAGCCCCACCAAAAGCGGCATAGAAACCAAAGCCAGCCCAAAACCGGAGGCAGATTGTACCGTAATGGCTAAAAACACAATGAGGGCAACGAGCATAGTGGCGGATTGTACCGTTTGCTCACTGGTGTGCCAGGGGGAATGCAAAACGGCCGCTTCAAGGAAACGGCCGTTCATACACTTGTGCCTCCAGGATGAAGGCGCTTGACGACTGTCGGTTAAAAAATGACTTGACCTGTAGTGAGTTGCACCAGCGCAATCACACTCAGCACCAAACCCCAGCCCCACAGGGGGAAAAAGGCCAGAAACGCGCCCGCCTTCATAGATAACCATTTGGGACGGCCAACAAATTGCTGGTTCCGCAGCCGATAGCCTAAATCCAGCAGCGTCATGAGTGAGGCACCAATGAGCACAGCCACGGCGTCGTTTTCTGGTGCGATAAAACCCCGGAGCAGCAGGCCAATCGCGGCACTGCCAAACAGAAACAGAATGGCCAACCCATTAAGGCGCGTCATCGGTTGCCTCCGCTGCTTGCTTTTTGCGGTTACGGCTGTCACGCCACTCACTCCACATGGTGAGCACCAGACCCGCACCGGCAATCACGACAATCCGACGTATAATTTCTGCCACAGCTGGGGCACTATCTTCCAATGCGACTGAAGCCACAGCCGCACCCACGACCAGTCCTAACAAAAGAAGAATATTGCGTAAGCCACGATATTTTTGCATTTTGACGCTCCTTTACAAATGATAACGGTTGGTTCCACAAAATATGGTAGCCAACTTTCTGACGGTTACACTTTCCAGGAAACGGCCGTCTTAACGTGAGAAGGTACTTGCCTCTTTTTTTGAGCATTGAACTACGCCGTCAACTTCCCTATAATGCTCTTGTCCGTGAATCGTTCCATCGCCCATACAGTCAGGAGGAAAGTATGTTCATTAAAACTCCCAACCACATTGAATCCATCGCCTGGGAGGGCGAACTTGTGCCGTCTGAAACCGCCATGTCGGCCAAAGGTGGCGCAGACCGCCCGGTGGTGACGTTGGGCAAAGCAGAATTATGGCCTGCCGCTGAGGCGATGCAAAGTGAAGTCGGCAAAAAATGGACGCCGCCGCTGGGTGGGGCTGAATTTTGGCTAGCCCGCTTTGCCTGTTCGTT
>CBDUOF010000473.1:0-4222 GCA_965368765.1 uncultured Anaerolineae bacterium
GTTGGCAGCCGTGACTGAAGCCATCCATATTGTTTCTGCCATAGCGGAAAGTTTGAACTTTACGTTTGCTGGACCACACGATCCGCAAACGCAACTGTTTAACTTTCTTCAGCGTAAAAAAATGCTTTTGGTGCTGGACAATGTCGAACAACTTATAGCTGAAAGCGAGTTGCTCTCCTCCTTACTACAAACCGCCACCCGTTGCGTCCTGATCGTTACCTCTCGGGAACGGCTCAATTTGCCTGAAGAGTGGTTATTTCCGGTGGATGGCTTCCCTTTGCCTGTTGGCGGTAAGATGGACGTCATTGAGTACGCGGCAGTGCGCCTCTTTTTGCATAACGCTACCCGCCTTCGGCCTGATTTTGTGGCAGATGAAGCGGATTTAAAGGCCATTTGTCAGATTTGTGCCCTGGTGGATGGTATGCCATTAGGCCTGGAGCTGGCCGCTACCTGGATCAGGCTCCTTTCCTGTACCGAGATTGCAGAGGAATTGGAAAAAGGGATTGATTTTCTGACCGCCTCCCATCGCACTGTGCCCGCCCGACACCAAAGCATCACGGCCGTGTTTGATTACTCCTGGAATTTACTAACCCCAGAGGAGCAGCAGCTTTGTACTGAACTTTCGATCTTTCGTGGCGGCTTCACTCGTGAAGCGGCTCAACAGGTAGCGAGCGGGGCCACCCTCCAGCTGCTTTTATCCCTGGTGGATAAATCATTTGTACGGCCTGCTCAAAACGGCCGTCACACCATCCATGAGCTTGTCCGTCAATATGCCGCCAATCAGCTAGAGGCGCAGCCAGACAGGCAACAGGTTACGGCTGCCCGCCACTGCGCCTACTTTTTACAGCTTCTGGCGCAACATGAGGCGATCATTTGCAGTCCCCAGCAAAAACAATCCTTATTGCAGTTTACGGCCGATTTCAACAACTTGCTGGCCGCCTGGGAGTGGGGGGCGCTTCATCAGGAGCTGCACGGATTGCGCCGAGCCTCCTGGCCCTTTTGGTACTCCTTTGAACTTCGCGGCACCTATCAGGAAGGGGAAGATGCCCTAAAGCGCGCCGAAACCATCTTGCAATCAACCATGAGACAGCAAAATAAGGTGACCGACGAGCTGTGCGTTCTTTGCGCACGCTTACAGGCACATCGGGCTTTCTTTTCGTTTCGGTGTGGCCGAAACGAGGAAGCCATTGAGGCCTTACAGGAAGCGATTGCGACGCTGCGTCAGTACGACGATGAAGATGCCTTGGCGGACGCTTTATGGACTTTTGGTGGCGTCGGCTGGGTCGTTGGTCATTTTTCCCAGGCCGCCGCTGCCTTGCGAGAAGCCCACAAGCTGAGCCTAAAATTTAGACGGCCGTGGCCGATCATTGTCAACCGCATCTTTTTGGGCATTTTGCTACATGAATTAGGTGACTACGAAGAAGCGTATGCGCTCTTATCCGACGGGTTGGCCCAAGCGCAAGAGCTAGGCGATCCGCGCCCCATCGCCTTTGGCACCAGCTTCCTCAGCCGAACCGCTCAAACGCTTGGGCGCACCGACGAGGTGATTGCCCTCCTGCAGGCAAGTTTAGAACAGGCCGTAGAGATGAACGATCGCTTTGCCATTGGGCTCTCTTGTGAGCAGTTGGGCCAGGTGGCCTTCCTGATGGAACAGCCCGAAGAAGCGTATCGATACTTTGGCCAAAGTGTGGCCCTTTACCGGGAAACGGGCGACAGCTGGAGCTTGGCGCGGGTGCTTAATCAACAAGGGGATGCCCATATGCGGCTGAACGCCTTGGAATTGGCTCAAGCGGATTATCGGGAGGCCCTGGCGATGGCCGTGGCCAGCCAAATGTGGCCCTTTGCGCTTCATGCCCTTCACGGAATCGCCCAAATTTTTGCCATTGGAAAGAGATTCTTCTGGGTATCTGCCTTAACGGCCGTTATTCTAAAACAATCCCCTGCCCCCACCCTGCAAACAGAAGTGGAAACGTTGCGGCAGGTGGCCCAAAAAAAGCTGACTCGCCACCAAAAAACGGCCGTTCACCGCTGGATAGCTGAACGGCCGTTGCCCAGCCTTGCGGACGATATTCTCCAAAACAAACTCCCACTTGCATAAGGGCGCTGCCGCCTGGGCGTCTGCCAATAAAGAAAGAAGAACCGTTTCAAACGGTTACCAAACGGTCATGACGCTACCCTATGAACATCTCTCTAATAAATAGCGGACATCAACCGTTTTGAAATAGGACACTTTAGTAATGAACGAGGAGCAGCTTAAATCTCAACTATTTACCATTCGCGTGTGGTTTGAAGGCCAGGTAGAGGGCCAGAATCGTTGGCGGGGAAAATTGCATCACGTGCCCAGCAATACCATTCGCTACTTTCGTGACTGGGACACGCTTATCCCCCTGATAGTAGACCTATTACAGGTCGGCCAAGACCCCGACCAAATGAAGGAAACGGATGTTGAAACATAAACAGTGGCTGCTGCCACGTATGAACCGTTTGCTAAACAACCCCCAGCTCGTTCAGCAATAATCCTGGAGACCGTGGTTTTACCGCCGTCGGTCGCGCCACCAACTTGTTACCCAACAGTTCAGGACAAGATCCAGCAACGACACGCTTAAAACGCGGATATTCAAACGCTGGAACAAACGGCTGACAAACGGCCGTTTGTCTATTCTCTCTTTAGTTCGAATTCAAAGGGAAATAACATGATCCATAGCCGCAAATAAAAATACCGAAAGGAGTGACCCGATGAGAATAAAAGTAAAAAAGACACCCCGTACCGATAAACGGGCATTGAAACTTACCAGGCAAATAGGGCAATCTATCAATACCGTTTTGCAAAGCGGTGGAGTGGTTGAAGTGAAGGTGAATCAGAATCAATATGACCCTTGGCACGAGCCTGAACCAGAGATTCCAGATTGGCTAAAGTAGAAGGTTATTTGCTGAAGGAAAATTATACCTTTTTGAGGACGCACCTTGTATCTATGCATATTTACATGGGTGACCGCCCGAAGGTATAGTGAGTTTACAGACAAAAGAGTAGCAATAGAACTTTTAGCTATAGGAGGCAAAATGAACCAACTAATTCCTAACATGAAAGTAAGTGATGAGGCAACCAAAGAACAGTTGAAAATGGCTGAACAGCAAGGCAATGTATTTGAAGAAGCTTTGCAGCATATGCTTGAAGAGGTTGCCTCTGACGGACAAGAAAAATTAGCAGGTCCTTATCTGGTAGGCTATGCAATTGAAAAAGCTGAGGGCATGTACCATCTGAAGGACGGAGAGCTTGTCTGGCAAGCCCCAGAAAAGGAAAATATTCATGTGGAGATAACTGTTCGGGATGCAGCAGACGGCCGCTTTATTCCCAACCTCACGGTGCATGTTCGGCTACTGGACAGCAGCGGCAACGAAGTGGGCTATCATCAACAACCATTCGTCTGGCATCCTTGGCTGTATCATTATGGCCGTAACTGGCAGATACCTGGCGATGGGGACTACGAAATGCACGTGCACATTGAAGCGCCAAATTTCCCACGCCACGATGAGAAGAATGGCCAACGATATGCTGATGATATTGGCGTCTCGTTTGGCAATGTGGAGATCAAAACTGGCCAAGCATAAGCTGGAAATTTATCAACTACAAGGAAAGGAAGTGAAAAATTGACGAATAATGAAAAAGCGTCAAAATGTACAGATCGCAAGAACAGGCAAGTGCACGAAGTAATGTCCCTGAATGTAGAAGCGCATCCGGTGGAACCGGACGTCTTTTCTGCGGAAACGGCCGTTGACTTATTGAACGACTCGCTGGAAGATGAATACGAAGATGAGTTGAGAAATTATGCGCAGGATGATGGCATTGCTGAGGCATTTGTGGAGCGGCAGACGCTCAACGGTCACCAAAACCGGCTGCATAAAAAAATGGCGCAGCACAACGCTGAGTCACCCGTTTTATCCGGTGGTGACGTCGATTCGGCCTGGGATCAGGCGAATAAAGCAAGATCAGAAACGGTGGGCGGGTCGACTGCAACCCCGGGCCAAAACAATATCGATGACATGGGCAAAGCGATGGGCCTTACACTGGAACGCAACGAGCCGCTAAATATCAGTGAAGAACGCCGCCGCAAAGATAAAGAACGCTGGGAATTAGAAGCTGCTTCAGCCGAGGATACAGCATGAAAAAACAACAGCTTAAGAAGAACTTGCCCGTTCTAACCGCCGAGGGGCTTCGGCTTGG
>CBDUOF010000474.1:0-4221 GCA_965368765.1 uncultured Anaerolineae bacterium
AGCGTTGAGCTACCATAAATTCAACCAGCACATGGGAAAATTGCTCTTTAACAAGACAACTTGAAATAAAATACAAAGGATCGCCTAGGCAGGCGGCAAAATTCCATTCTTTACGACCCTTGGCGCACCAAATAATATGGTACAATTTTGACATGACGCTAAACATCCCTCCAGAAAAAATGGCTGAATATCGGGCAGGCTATAAAAAGCGACAAGCAACTGAACGCAAAAAGCTGGATGAACGGTTTGAGCTTGCCTGGGAAACAGCCCGGCGCGGGGCTGAACTCCTGCGCTCACAATTTCAGGTGGAAAAAGTTGTCGTTTTTGGCTCACTAACGAACCGCGAGCTGTTCCACATTCGTTCGGATATTGATTTCGCTGTCTGGGGATTGCCCGATAAGCACTATTTTCGGGCTCTCGGTGCGTTGCTAGATATATCTTCTGAATTTTTTGTTGATCTTGTTCCCTTTACAGATGCTCCTGATTCACTTCGCACAGTTATTGAGGCAGAGGGAATTGAGTTATGACCAGCATTCCGCTTACCTTAGCTGCACGCATATCCAGGCATTTATCTGATATAAAAAAAGTCGTTAATCGTAGTGAAGTGCTTTATGAGGAAGCCAAACTAGCCCAAAACAAAGCCTATTTTGAAGCATTAGCACTCAATTTACACAGCTTTTATTTAGGTGCTGAACATATGTTTGAAGATGTTGCCCGCACTATAGACCAAAATATCCCTACGGGTTCAGATTGGCATCGTGCTCTTTTGCAACAAATGTCTTTAGACATTCCATCTCTCCGTCCGCCAGTTATTCAAGATGAAACTTACAAATGTTTAGATGAGTATCGAGGGTTTCGGCATGTTGTGCGCCATGGCTATACATTTGATTTGCAAACAAATCGCGTACAAGAATTGGCTGAAGGGTTGCGTGACTGTTTTACCGCCGTTCAGCAAGACCTCAACAATTTCATCCAATTTCTCCACCAGTTAGCCAATGATTGATCCCAACCAAATAGCAACCAAATTGATAGAGTTTCCCCTGCGGCTTTTAGAGCCGTTAGAGCAAGAGATTTTTCGGGCGCGCTTAGAACAGGGGATGGCAGACGTGCTACGGCCGTTGACCCAACTTTACGGCCACCGGGATGATTTTGAATCCTGGCTGGAGCGTTTCTTGGAAATTGGGGCCAAGGCGTATGCAGAACGGCCGTTTGATCTCAAACTCCTCGATCAAAAACGACTGCAACAACCCGACTGGTTTCAACAGGCCACGATGCTCGGTTACGTCTGCTATGCTGACCGCTTTGCTGGCGATCTTCATGCAGTGGCCCAAAAAATAGAATACCTCAACGAACTAGGCATCACGTATTTGCACCTGATGCCACTGTTACAGCCGCGTCCCGGCGCCAACGACGGGGGCTATGCGGTCATGGATTATCGTGCCGTCAATCCTGCCCTAGGGAGCATGGACGACTTAGCCAGCCTGGCAGCTGATTTGCGTCACAATGGCATCAGCCTCTGCATCGACCTCGTTTGTAATCACACGGCCAAAGACCACGAATGGGCCATAAAAGCCCGTGCGGGCGACAGCGACTACCAGAATTATTACCTCATGTTCCCCGACCGCACCTTGCCAGATGCTTACGAACAAACGCTGCGCGAAATCTTCCCCGACTTTAAGGCGGGCAACTTCACTTACTACGAGGATTTAGACAAATGGGTTTGGACGACCTTTAACGAGTATCAATGGGACCTCAACTATCAAAATCCGGCCGTTTTTGCTGAAATGTTAGACATTATGCTCAACCTGGCTAACCAGGGTGTAGAAGTGCTGCGCCTCGATGCAGTCGCCTTCATGTGGAAGCGGCTAGGCACGGACTGTGAAAATCAGCCCGAAGCCCACCTGCTTTTGCAAGCCTTCCGCGCCCTGTGCCGATTGGCGGCTCCTGGCCTGCTGCTGAAGGCAGAGGCAATCGTCTCGCCACCGCAGCTTATTCCCTATCTGGGGCGGGGGGTTGCAACCAACAAAGAGTGTCACATTGCTTACCACAATGTATTGATGGTGGTGCTCTGGAGCTGCCTGGCAGAACGCGAAGCGGTACTAGCCACAAAAGCCCTGCAGAATATGCCACCGATTCCGTCTGGTACAAGCTGGGTCACTTACGGCCGTTGCCACGACGACATCGGCTGGGCGATTACAGAAGAAGATGCCGCCGAGGTTGGGCTGGATGGCTACGCTCACCGCACCTTCCTCAGCGATTTCTACACCGGGCGCTACCCTGGCACCTTTGCCACAGGCACGACCTTTCAATTCAATCCTAAAAACAACGACCGACGGGTCAATGGCTCGATGGCGTCGCTGGCTGGTCTGGAAACGGCCGTAGCCAACGCCAATTGGTCTGATGTCGAGATGGCCATCCGGCGAATCCTGCTGCTGCATAACATCATCTTTGCCTATGGCGGCATTCCTCTCATTTACATGGGAGATGAGCTTGGCCAGCTCAATGACCATAGCTACCTGGACAATCCCGATTTGGCCGCCGACAGTCGCTGGATTCACCGACCGTTGATGGATTGGGAAAAAGCGGCCGAACGACACAACCCCAAAACAATTACTGGCCGCATCTTTGCTGGTTTATGTCAACTTATTCAGAGACGAAAACAGACCGAAGTGCTGCATGCGGAAACGGCCGTTACCCCCGTCTGGACACACAATGATCACGTTCTCGGGCTGCTGCGCCGCAGCCCACGCGGGCAACTACTCATTTTGGGCAACGTCACCGAAGAGGCCCAAACCGTGCAGCGCAACCGCCTGCATCAGCTTGGCTTCCACGGTTTGCTACAAGATCAGCTGACCCAGCAGCCGCTTCCAATGCGGGGCGATCTCACGCTTGAGCCCTACCAGGCAGTCTGGCTCAGCCAAACGTAGGCCAAGATTAAATTTTGACCCGAACATCTGTCCATCCGCGAACACTGCGGACGATCGATAAGGAAACAAGGAGGAAACCCCATGACCCTATTTGGCGGCATCGAAGCGGGAGGCACCAAAATTGTTTGCGCTGTGGGCGGTGGCCCAGGCGATATCCGGGCCGAAGTGCGGTTCCCCACGACGGAACCAGCCGAAACTATCCAGCAAGCCATCGACTTCTTCCAAACCCAAATTGCCCAACACGGCCCCCTTGAGGCTATCGGCATTGCTTCCTTTGGCCCCTTAGACCCAAACCCCGCCTCACCAACCTTTGGCCACATCACCACCACGCCCAAGCCAGGCTGGGCCAACGCCGACCTGGGGGGCGCAATTCAACGCGCCTTCAATCTACCCATCGGCTTCGACACCGACGTGAATGGCGCAGCATTGGCCGAAGGGCGCTGGGGTGCGGCGGTAGGGCTGGATACCTTTATTTACTTCACGATTGGTACAGGAATTGGCGGTGGGGCCATGGTAAACGGCCGTCTCCTTCACGGACTCCTTCATCCAGAAATGGGCCACATTCCCCTGCCACACGATTGGAAGCAAGACCCTTTTCCAGGCAAATGCCCCTACCACGGTGATTGCTTTGAGGGCATGGCCGCAGGCCCAGCCATCGAAGCCCGTTGGCAAACCAAAGGCCAAGAGTTAACGTCCGATCACCCAGCTTGGGAACTGGAAGCCCATTACATTGCACTGGCTCTACGCAGCGTAATTTGCATGATGTCGCCACAGCGCATCATTTTGGGCGGCGGCGTGATGGATCAGCCACAGTTATTTCCACTGGTGCGCCAAAAAACAGTCAAATCGCTCAACGGCTACGTGCAATCCCCTGCCATCGTAAACAATATCGACCGCTACATTGTGCCGCCAGCTTTGGGTAACCAGGCCGGGGTTCTTGGCGCAATTGCTTTGGGGATGCAAACAGTCGGCTAAGGGTTTCTTCCAAAATATCTATCATGTTTGTCAGGTTTCTATCAGGTAGCTATCGTGTTTCTATAATCTACAAATTTCGAGAACAAGCCATAATTTGTTAATCACTATATCCAATTTAGACCCCTATTGGAGTAATTGCTATGCTAAACAACATTATGCGTATTCTATTTGAATTATTGCAGCGAGCTTTAAAACTGCGATGTGCATCCGTAGCAATTATCGTAGAGGAAGGTAATTCTGTTTTACTCTTTCTAAGAAATGATGGCAGAGGGTTTTCTTTACCTGGTGGGTTAATTGAACATGATGAAAAGGTCGAGGT
>CBDUOF010000475.1:0-4161 GCA_965368765.1 uncultured Anaerolineae bacterium
ATCATTCAAGCTGCCTTGGCGTACGGTCACCCCTTTTTTGGCAGCAAGCCGAATGTTGTAGCGAGTTTTTTGCTTCATGGCCGCCAATATTTGTTCAGTAGACGGCCGTAAATCAATCAGGATCGTGCTGGGTGGCTGAATGGTATCTGTGTTGGGCAGCAAGTTGTGCTGCTGACAAATGGTTGACCACCGGTCCGCCATCTGCTGGCTTTGCCAAAGCAGTGGCTCCATCTTTAGAATGCCCGCGCCCCGCTCGTAAACCGATTGGTCGATCTGGTTGAGCAACACTGTGACCTGTTCGTCATCGTTCCAATCCACGAGGGGGCCGTGCGGAATGTAGGCCATCTTCACCAATCCGGCAGCGGCTGACCGATACAAAATTTGGGCACCGGCTACCAGATTCCCCTCTTTCCGCATCCACACCCGGTGCGAGGTCCAGCCAAACCGATTTTTGAGCCTGGCCCAATTGGTGGTTTGTAAAATACTACCGTGGGGATGCTTGGCCACAAAAGCGTCCCATTCTGCATCGTCTTCACTATACGGCCGTTCGCCGATTGCCATAAATTTATCCAACATAAGGGGCAATTATACCGCAAATAGGGCGCAGAACGGGTAAACGCATTTTCATCTTAGTTCGGCCCCATAACGGATGGCTGGCAAGGGGGTTTATGTTACAATCAATTATCTTTTCTATTGCTTACGGCGTATTGCGGACACATTCGGTTGGCAGAGATAAGCGATGAAATATTCAGTGTGCAATACGTAAAAAACCTTGGGTGCAAACTATGACACAGATTCACCACCTTTTTCAGCTGCAAAAACTCGACAGTGAGATTGATGAACAAAAGAAGCTTTTAGGCGATGTCCTTAAGGCGCAAAAGGAACCCCCGTCCCTGTTGGCCATGCGAGAGCGCGCAGAAACGGCCGCTGCCAACCTGGAAAAATGGCAGACCAGCCTCAAAGAACTGTCCTTAGAAGTGCGCAGTGTAACGCTCAAGGCCGCAGAATCTGAGACACGCTTATATGATGGTACGGTCTCCAATCCGAAAGAGCTGACCGAATTGCAGCAAGAGGTTGAGGCATTGGGACGGCGCAAGGTTGTGCTGGAAAGCGGCATTTTAGAGGCCGAGACCAAGATTGAGGCTTTGCTGAAGGAAGATACGGTGGCGACTGATGAGCTGGAAACGGCCGTTGCCCAATGGAACGAACAGAGTGCCCATCTAAAAACAGAGCAAAACAACCTGGCGCTCAACCTACATAAACTGATACAAGCGCGTAAAGCAAGAGCTGCCACTATCGAGGCGCCATTAATGGCAGAATATGAAAAACTGCGCGAGTTAAAAAACGGGTTGGCCGTAGCTGGCCTACGGGTGAACATGTGCCTGGGCTGCCGCACGACCGTTTCGGCCAACAAGGTCAAAGAAGTTCAGGAAGGACAGAAAGTTTACTGCGGCGGCTGCGATCGCCTGTTGATAGCGCTATAGAGATTGGTAAGATTTATACTTGATCGGTACGTTTGGTTCGTGTTACTGTGCGCTTTGGGCGACTGTAGGCTAATCGTATAACGGCCGTATCGTTAGGTTTTGTTCAGACCCTATACTTGTCTTTGAAACAACATTGCTAATGACCAAATTTTTTTAAGGAGTTTTCACCAACTTATGAGCCGATTGTTACGTTGGAGCATTCCATTGTTGGTTTTTGCCACATTATTTGCTGCCTCGCCGGGCACGGTATCTGCAGCCAAGTGCTTTATCCAATCAGATGAGATTGGACACGTATGTGAAGCAGAACCACCACAAACCGTATTCTCAAAGCCGCAGCCCTTCGCGGACAGTTTTCTGCCCTTTCAAACGTATGCTCGCCTGAAGGACAATATCAACGTTTATGCTGGCCCAAGCAGCGGCAGCGGCATTGTGCGCAACGTGGGGGATGGCTTTTTATACGCCACCATTCAGGGAGCAGTTGAAGCCGAGGGCAGCTTATGGTATGTCATCAATTATGGGGAATATGTTCGCGCTGATGATTTAAGCGTGGTAGAAGCCTCTGAATTTACCGGAATTGAAATCAAGTCACAGCCGGAACGGCCGTTTGGCTGGATGGTGGTTGACTATTGGTACAGCAACGAACCAGGTGCCGAGCCAGCGCCCGAAAACGTTAAGCTGCCTCGCTACACCTTTTTTGAAGTGTACGATGCCGTGATCGCTGATGATGGCTGGATTTGGTACAACATCGGTGGTGACCGCTGGATGCGCCAAACCTACGTGAGCCTCATAGACGTCAATCAGCGCCCGGCAGAAGTGGGCCCAGACGAATATTGGGGAG
This sequence comes from uncultured Anaerolineae bacterium, assembly GCA_965368765.1. Classification (GTDB taxonomy): domain Bacteria; phylum Chloroflexota; class Anaerolineae; order Promineifilales; family Promineifilaceae; genus Leptofilum. The sequence continues at coordinate 2,323 of CBDUOF010000475.1, forward strand.
AAATTGACCTGTATGAGCAAACCTTTTCCGCCTATATAGGGGACCGCATGGTATATGCTGGCCTCGTTTCTAGTGGCTTGAACCGCTGGCCCACCCATGAAGGTTTGTTCCAGGTTTGGAGCCGCCATGTAAAAACAAAAATGTCTGGTGCAGAAGGCAAGGTGGACTACTACTTCATCGAAGATGTGCCGCATACGATGTTTTTTGACAATGACATTGCCCTTCATGGCGCCTTCTGGCATGACCGGTTTGGCTACAAGCACAGCCATGGCTGCGTCAATATGCCCCCGCGCGATGCCGAATGGGTCTTTAATTGGTCTGCCGGAGCACCTAATGATTTATGGGTGTGGGTGCACACCTCTGATCCCAATCATTACTTCGACCGTTTTGAGCCGGTCACGGCTTTTTCTAGCCCTTAGCCAAAATTAGCCGATCAAAAAAAATTAGACCCTGGCCAATCGCCAGGGTCTTTTTTTGGAACCTTGTAGCGCAGGCAACTTCAGCTGCCAACGCCCCGGTTTAAGGGTTAGAGCGTGATGACTTGGTCTGGCGGGCTGCCTGCCAAGGCGCCGTACAGATCGGGGAAGCAGCCGACCGTAACGCCATCCACTGTGCCAGATGGATTGCAATTGCCGGCTTCACCTTCGGCCAATCCGCGTTCCAGAGCGCATTGGTCACACATCATCAGCATCATGCCTTTGTCGGCAGCCACTTTAGCCAGGCGTTCGCCGATGGGGTCGCCTTTGCGCAGCACATAGTTGTTGTCATCAAAGAAAAACATGCCAATAACATCCACACCATGGGTGCCAGCCTCAAGCTGGGGCAGAATCATTTTGCCTAATTTGTAGCTGGCTGTGTGCCCAGATGTGGCAAAAACGTACGCAACTTTCATAAAGATGCAACTCCTTTTTAATGGGTTAGTAAAGTGATTCTATCGACTATAGAGTAAGTTCATAGATTTGGCAGGGGAATGCCTTGGGCAATGCTGCTATTTCGGTTTGGCGGCGAGAAATGTCAAGAGATCCATTGGTTGGTGAAGCAGGGTAGCGGCTCCTGCGGCCGTTAGTTCCTCCGGTGACCCGTATCCCCAGGTGACGCCTGCGGCAGAGACGGTATTGGCTTTCGCGCCTAAAATATCGTGCTCGCGGTCACCTATCATCAATGTTTGGTGGTGGGGTAGTTTTTCTTGCTGCAAAACATGCTGGATAAGTTCGTTTTTGTGGGTGAGACGGCCGTCTAGCTCACTTCCATACACCGTCAGAAAATATTTTTCCAGATCAAAGTGCGCCACAATTTTCTTGGCATACACTGCTGGTTTTGATGTGGCAATGAACAGCTGCAGGCCGCTTTCTTGCAGGGTGTCTAATAATTGAGGAATGGCGGGGTAAGGGCTGTTTTCATACAACCCAACGGTACTGAAGCGCTCGCGGAAAAGGCGCAATGCCTCTTGTCCCAACTGCGGATCGTCGTCCTGCAACAAGGTCGCAAACGATTCTTGCAGCGGCGGGCCAATACACCAGTCTAGGGAGGCGTTGGGAGGATACGGCCGTTCCATTTTATCCAGTGCATACCGAATGGATTTTGTAATGCCCACTTTAGGGTCAGTGAGCGTGCCGTCTAAATCAAATAAAAGTGTTGTAAATTGCATGTAAATATTTCCATTAAAAATGCGGAACATAGAGCTGCACAGAGAATGCGCAGAGGTTCACAGAGATTTTTTAGTTTAACAGACGAATTCCATGGCCCCACAAACCAGCCTTTTTCTGGGCTTTTGTCTGGCGATTGGTGGGTCGTGTTAGCTTTCGTAGTCGACAGCAACGGCCGTTTCCGCCACTTCAT
>CBDUOF010000476.1:0-4124 GCA_965368765.1 uncultured Anaerolineae bacterium
GGCTGCGAGGTCATGTTGAGACAAACGGCCGTATAGGGCAATTTCAGCGCCTGAGCCACCGTTTCGGCAATAAGCGGGAGCGCTGCCGCAGCGTCCTGCCCGCGTTCAAGTTGCTGCCCCAAGCGGGTTAACAACTGATAGGGTTCGTCCCGGTGTCCATACATCAGCCGATTGACGCCACGCTGGAGCAGTCCGCGCAGACGGTCAAACAGCACCGCCACCACCCCGGTGGCAATCAGCGATATGGTTAAATTGGCCTCGGTTTGGAAGAGGTAGCCCAGGTAGCCGACCACCAACACATAAATAGTCACGACAGTCAGCGTCAAACCGCCATACACGAGGGAACGGTTAACAAGACGGTCAATGCCAAACAGGCTGTAGCGCAGCACGGCAACCGCCAAAGAAATACCTATCAAGGGGAAACTGAGCTGACTTAGCCCAGAGAGCAGCTGCCCCATCGGGCTGACGCTCGATTCGGCAAAGAAGAAACCAACGTAGTTGAGCAAGAACAGACCCATCCCCAGGGATGCACCCCCCATTGCCCAACCGAGCTGGCCACGACTCACGGTATCGCGCATGGTGAAGGCGTTGTGCAGCAACAGCAGCAAACTGATTAAAACGGCCGTTCCCGTCCACGCCCAGCCCCAGACAAACGCCTGGTTAAGGAGCAGAAGCAAGACGCCGGTTCCCACCAGATAAGGCAAATAAGCCAGCCATGGGTACTTGCTCAAAATCGGTTTGGGACGCGGAAACACCAAACCAAAACGAATAAAAGCGGGCGGCAGCAGCAGAGAAAAGGTGCCAAGGACAATGACATCGGTGGCAAAATTGGCGAACGGGTTGTATAGGTCGGCCAGCCCAAGCGGCAAGATGTCCAACGTGAGTAAAATGTTGAGCAAGAATGCGGCCATCACCAGCAGCGCTTGGGCAGCCGAATTCTGCGGCCGTTGCCAAAAAGTATAATAACTAATCGCTAAAAAAACGGCAGTTCCCACATAGTACAAAACAGCCGCCAGACTGGAGACAGCAGTAGCCAACCAGGGCCACACCCGCCCTGGCACCAGCGGTACGGCGATGCGCACTGTTTGCTCGCCCCGCTGGACCGTGTAAATTATTGTGTTCCCCGCTTGCCAATTCGTGCGCAGGGCAGCAGGTGTGGAGAGTTCGCCATTGTCGATGAGGTTGTCATTAACGGCCGTTACCCAATCCCCCGCCTGCAAATCGGACGCTACCCCCAGAACGTTTTCCTGATAGATAATGCCATTCGCCTCAAAACCATCTGGCTCAATCACCCGCCAGCCATCGGTAGGCAAGGTGAAGCGGTAGATGAGCAGCCCTAGGCTGAACAGGTTTAACACCAATACGCCAACCAGCAGCCATTTGGCTGCGCGGGATGGAGATGTGGCGGTTGCAATGCTGGATTTATTCATCAGGATTTGCTGATAGAATAGAGGTGAAACGGGCCATACTCGTCCTCCCCTTCACGTTCAAACACCATGCCAATTTTTTCTGCTACTTTTATCGATGACACATTTTCATGATCGATAAGACAAATCAAACGTGTCAGGTTTAACGAGTCGAAGCCGTATTCTAGAATGGCTTGTGCCGCTTCTGTGCCATACCCATGACCCCACACCGTTTTGTCGATCATGTACGCCACTTCGACTTCAAAGATGCCATCAAGCGTCCACGGCAGCAGTCCACATCGCCCAATAAATTGATGGGTTCCCTTGACCACCGTTGCCCATAATCCTAATTCGGGATGTTTGGGATGCCCGTTGAGAAACCATGCCACTTCTTCCTTTGTTTCCGCATAAGTCAGCGTCCCATCGGGAAAATAGCGCCGCATTTCTGGGTCGCGGTACAACGCATATAGGTTATCAAGATCATCTGTTTCCAAATGTCTGAGAATAAGTCGTTCTGTTTCTAAAATGATCAAAACTGCCCTCTTCTATGCTATGAACGCCTTTTGTTTTGCATGATGAAGTACAGGATCAGCAGCGTGATAATCGATACCGCTTCGGCGACAAAGAACCAGGCCGTTCCTGGCTTAAAATCATCTGCATGCATAAAAGCACCAATTAACACCAATCCTTGCCAGACAAAGATGATACTTTCCACCTCATATTGCCAGCCGCTCCAGCGGGTTTCACGCGCCATCATGAACCCACCCACGCCCATTAATGCAAACCAGCCTCCCATGACGCGGGCTGTGAGGGGTGTTAGCTGCCATGGCCAGTATGAAATGGCAACTTCTGGTGCCACGTAGCAGATGAGGCAGCTTAACAGCATGAAGAAACCAACCAGTGTCATCCCAGCGCGAGCTATTGCGGGGACGACTATATCATTCGATTCGGGTGCGTTGCTGAAAACAGTGTGATTGCGTCTCCAAATAAATGGCACCAGAAAAGGGGTAACCACATAAAGCACCAACCATATTTGGAACGGCAAGTGACCCAGGTCAAAACGGGACCAGTGCAGTCCAGTCGTTAACAGCATGGCCCATGTGAACGCCGTCACTGCCCCAAAACCTGTATGGACGCGATGCCATTGTTTGTCTAGCAGCACGCGCAGAAAAAAGTATGCGCCGCCCAAATAGCCGGCACCCATCCAAACGGCCGTCATTGATGGTTTGATCTCCCAGGCAAAGCGGCTGCCCGACTGCTCAGGGAAAAAATAGAGAATAATAAAGGCCGCGACCAGGAAAGGAATGATGATGGCTGCTACTATTTTTGTTAGCGGCATAATTGGGTCAGGCGATTTGTCAGTTGTGGGAATTGAATGATTGTGCGGGATCATGATGCCTCGTTGTACAAGTGATTGAGTGACAGTTTGGATAATGACCCATTTCGAACGTGAACGTGTAAAGATGTTGTCACAATGCTTCTGCTGGGGTTACGTTTAATGGTGGCCCCACCAATTCCATGCCATGTCTGGCAAACAGGGCAACCAATTCAGCCCGTGGTGGCAGCGTATCTAATTGGGTTGATTCTTCAAAGAATGCTTCCATTTGTCCTGCGGGTTGAAAGGAAATGAGAATACGGCCGTTTCCGCTCCCCTCACACGCCCAAACATGAGGTATAGCGCGCGGAGCCAACACCGAATCACCCTGGCGCAAATGATAGGTTGTTTCGCCCACCTCAATCACATATTCGCCCTCTAAAACATAGAACCACTCCTCCTGTTCGTGATGTATGTGGCGTGGTGGCCCACCCAGACGGCTGTTGGTCTGCTCGATAATGAAGACACGGCCGTCTGTATCACCAGTAGATACCTTGAAATCAATTGGTTTTAGGCCAAAGGCTTGATGGACTGTTTGGAAGCGGTCTGCACCGGCTAATACTCTGATTGGGGAACGATTCATCAGCAAATTATCTCCTCACGCTATCCGCTCAATCACACACGGCTTTACGTGCATATGAATCTCCTGATCGCAGGGGAAACGATCCTGTCAAAGAGCCAGGCAACTCTATTTAATCACAAACGGCAAATACACAAAATAATCGCTCGGCTGGATCACCACCTCAACCTCCACGGCACCAATATCACAGGCAACTCCTTGAGGACGAGCGATGCCGCGCTGGTCAACCGTGGCTTCACATTTGCCACCGTCAATGGCGGGACTATCCTTAGTCGGCAATGAGGTTAAGGTTGGTCCACCATTGTCCTTTAGAAACCAGAGAAGCCCACTTTCGTCGGAAAGGATGTTTCCAGCACCTGTTAACCAGGAGCAGCTATTATTATTCAGGTTATACAAGCTAAAATTGCTTACTTTTGCGGGTGCGCCGGAACATAAGTAACCCGTGTTAGCCCCTACAAATGTAGAATAAAAGTATAGGAACGGATCGAAATTGCTGTCATTCACGATGACCGGGTAATTATCAAAGCCAAACGCCCATATCGTGGCATGTTTGAAGACCAGTGCGCCCGAATTATAGGCCGCTTTTCCACTGAGACTTTCATTCTCATCAAATGTTGAGTTGGTCACAACCATTGTCCCTGTGTTACTGACACCACCACCTTCGCTCTCAGCAATGTTATCATAGAGCGTGCTGCCAAATAGATAGGCATACCCTGTGTTATAAATGCCCCCACCATAGCCAGCGTAATTGTTATTTAAGGTC
>CBDUOF010000477.1:0-4124 GCA_965368765.1 uncultured Anaerolineae bacterium
TAACACCACTACTAAGTCAAATACCGATTACCACTTTCATCAATTTATGCATTTTAATCCTCTTGATAATTGGACGGCCAGGGGTACCCCCTGGCCAATTTCGATAGGATTGTTGTGCTAGGCAAAACTCAGAGGCGGTTATCAAGTGATACAGTGCTGGCCCCTGTAATAGCAAAAGCCAATGCAGCCGTGCCTAAAACCAAAACTAACTCATACCCGTTTTCACTAACAAAGAAACCATTGGGCAAATGCACCACCAACAGAGCCGTAAACATATCAATGGCAAGCAGCAAGCCAACAATACGTGTCCCGATTCCTAAAATTAAAGCAAGACCACCCAATAATTCAAGCAGCGAAACAACAATGGCAAAAAATCCGGCCGCCGGAATGCCAAGGCTTTCAAAAAAACCACCCGTTCCTGCAAACCCAAAAGTAAAAACTTTCTGCCAACCATGTGCAAAAAAGGCTATCCCTACAATGACTCGAATGATTGTCATTGCCAAATCAGCTTTATCTGGTGCAGGCTTCAACCATGCTTTTAAATTCATATCTCTTTCTCCTAGTATTAAATTAGATGTCTTAATCCTATGCCCTAACACAAAAAAGAAAATGGACTTTAAAACAATATTTTGGTACTTTTTTGTACAATACGTCAAAAAGGGGATAATTACAGGCGAGAGAGATGGTACAAAATCAACCGCTTATATTTGGAGAAATATGGAGTCCAACTCTAAAATCACTATTGCTAATCAAGATATTCCGCTATACACCTTTCGCGCGGGACTTGAGGCGACACATGAACAGATTCCCTTGGAATATCTAAACTTTAGTGATGCACCATCACTGACTCAATCTACGAATCCACATCGCCACAGCTTCTATGAGGTTCTTTATGTAACTGGGGGCAGTGGGACGCACTTCATTGATTTTAATGCTTACCCAATAGAGCCACACACCTTCTACTTTATTTCGCCTGGGCAGGTTCACTATTGGAACCCAACCGTACCAGTAGAAGGTAACATTTTGCTTTTCCCAGATGATTTTTTGCTGCTTGCTCCGGCAGATTTTATGGTTTTACACGAGCTATCGTTTTTTCATTCGGTCGAGGATAGTCCAACGCTTCAGCTAAATGAAATCGAGCATTTACAGGTAGCATCCCTGTTTCGCATCATTTCTGAGGAGTTTAAAGTGCATGACTTTCGGGCGGCATCGGTGCTACGCTCATATCTGCACATCTTGCTTGTCCAAATTCAACGGATTTTTGCAAACAAAGAGGCTAAGGCTGAAAATGAACAGGGTAAAATGGCTCAGAATCTGACTCGCCATTTCAAACAGCTCATCACCAAACAATTTGTCACGAATCAGTCGGTGCAAGGCTATGCCGATCAACTCAGTGTATCAGTCAACCATTTAAACAAAACGGTGAAGACGACCACGGGGCTTACGCCAGGTCAACTTATTCGACGGGAGATTGTCCTTGAGGCCAAGCGCTTATTTCAGCATACAGATTTAACGGCAACTGAGGTTGGATACCGCCTAGCTTTTGATGATCCATCCTATTTTGGGCGTTTTTTTAAGCGTGAAGTTGGCGTAAGTCCGGGACAATTTCGGCAGGCGTTGTCTTGAAACTAGTGAGGGTCTCCATTATTCAGAAGCTGGTCAGTCTCAGACCCATGTGAGATGGGGTATCTTGTTTTGGGCAAAGCGTGCCAGATGACTGCTAATGACGCTCTGCAAACGGTTTAGATTGTCGGCATCATTGCTTGTGGCTTGGAAGGTTAAGGTGTCGTCGTTGGCCTGGATGTCACATCGGCCGAAACCAAACTCAATATAGCCGCTGTCGTTGGTGTATACGGCCGTTACCTTTCGGCTAAAATGATTAACCAAAGCCTTCATATAACGAGGCGCCTTACCAGTTTGGATTGTTGCTGTTGAATTCATCATTTTCTACTCGCTCCAAATGTCATATTTCTCAGCCAATGCTTGCATAAACGGCGCGTCGGCAAACTGCTCGTCCGACAGCTGCTTCATTTCGGCCAGATAATCTTCAAACCCAGCCGGGCTAAACAAGCTCAACATCTTCGCCCCATTTTCTGAGATCGCTTCATGCCATACTTTGGGCGGCACGTTGATGGTCGTTCCTGCTGTGGCGATAACCGTCTCATCGTCAAAAATCAAGGTCATCTCACCTTCCAAAATGTAAAACACCTCTGTCATCTTCTTATGGTAGTGACGGGCAAGATGGAAGCCGGGTTTGAGCGTATCTTCCACCAACGAGACGCGCCCCTCTGAAAATGCCCCCACCGTTTTGACGTAGATGTGGTCGTTTGTCCAATCGTAATCTGTACCTTCGCCGGGTAAAACAATTTGCTGTTTCATCGTGATCCTCTGTTTGATTAATTTTTCCGCTTGATATTTTCAAAAAACGATTCCCAACTTTGATGTTCTCTACCGGCCGCGTCAGCAAAGTGGCTCACATTATCCAACTCTCCTTCACGAATACCGTGATAAATTCCTGCAATCACAGTGCCTAAAAACTCACCCAATTCAGCGATCCGTTCCTGTCGATACGCTTCTACAGTCATCGGTTTATATTCCAGATTCGTACCAAAAGCTCGATTAAGATAACTCGCTAATTGATATTGCGTAAGGGTCTCCCCGTGTAGGTTATAGATTTGCCCATTGTGCTTGCTGTCACTCAACATGTGTGCATAAGCATAGGCTAATTCTGGCCGGGTTGTATAACCACATTTGCCATCTCCGGCACAATTCGCAATAAACCCCGCTTCTTTATACGTCTCAATATAATCAACATCGGGTTCAATATAAATGCCATTTCGGCCAATAACCCAGTCTAAGCCACTGTTGCGAACATCCATTTCTGTTTGGCGATTACTTTGGATGATGGGAGAGAAGGCTGTGCCTTTCTCTGCGCCCTGCACACTGGTATAGACAATCTTTTTTACCCCGGCCTTCTTCGCGGCCTGAATCACATTGCGATGCTGCTCGATGCGCTTTTCTGGCGCATCCATACCCGATACCAGGAGAACCGTATCGACATTTTGCAATGACTTTTCCAACTCATTGATGTTATTGTAATCGCCGACTCGAATTTCAATGCCTAAATGCGCTGCTTTCGATGGTGTCCGTGCCAGCCCGATTACATTCTCTTTTCCTATCAAACCAGTCGTTGCTTTGACAATTTCAGTTCCTAAATTTCCACTTGTTGCTGTGATTGCTATTTTCATAAAACACCTCATTGTCATAAAACGTAAAGCGTAATGATCTCTCGTTACGCTTTACGCTTTACCTTACGTCAACACTTGGATTCCCGAAAACCCATATTAAATTAAGCGATGTCAACCATTTCATCCTTTATGAGGAGCGATTACTCTTCAGGGAACAGGAAGGGCGTCACAAAGTCGATAGCAGCGTCCATTCCCAGGTCAGGAAATGCCTCGACAAGACCCGCTTTGAATCCGTCTGCGTCCACGCCTGCGCCCAATAGTTCACCGGCCTTATTCAACCATGCGATATTCTCGGTGTACAGCTCTGGGCTGCCCGGCACACCGTGTCCCGGTAAAACGATGGGGTAATCGGCGCTAACAGCTTGTAGATTTTGCAGTGCTGCAATCCAGGTGGGCGGCGCGCCAGCCATGATGAGATGGACACCGCTATAGACGATGTCACCAACGGCGACGATGCCATAATCCGGTACTTTGACAACCATTTGAATAGTCGCCTCCGCATCGTTGACCTGTTCAAATTGGAAGGTGACGCCGTCAATTTCGGCCGAACCCGGTTCCAATGCTATCGGCACAACATAGGTGCCGGCAATCGCTTCGCCAAACTCAGCTTGCTTTTCATCAACTTCTGCCTGACCGTTGGCCTCAATTGAATCCGCAACCTCGGCTAAGGCATAGATGTCTACATCGGCAAACGCCTCACTGCCTAAGAAATGGTCGGGATGCGCATGGGTGATAATCAGACGGTCGATTGGCTTGCCCAGACTATCGGCATAGGCGCGGTAATCGAGCGCCATTGGCAACAAGAATTGGGTGTCCAACATTACCAGACTGTTTGGCGTTTCAATGATATGCGTGCTGTCGGCAAATACCTGTTCG
>CBDUOF010000478.1:0-4119 GCA_965368765.1 uncultured Anaerolineae bacterium
ATATCCAGATAAAGCGGTTCGCCCGTAGACCCTGGTTCTTTGGTGCGATCTAGAGCCGCAATGGCTTTTACAGTTGGGGGCAAGGCTTGGACGAAGGCTTCGGCAGCAAATGGTCGGTACAACCGAACCTTCAGGACACCAACTTTTTCACCCTGACTGGCTAAATAGTTGGCGGTAGATTCGGCCGTTTCCGCACCGGAGCCCATCAAAACAACAACCCGCTCGGCGTCAGGGGCACCGCTGTATTCAAACAGCTTATATTGCCGTCCGGTGAGCTGGGCAAATTTGTCCATGTTGTCTTGCACAATCCCCGGGCAGGCATTGTAGAATGGATTCACGCTTTCCCGCGCCTGGAAAAAGACGTCCGGGTTTTGAGCTGTGCCACGCAGCACAGGATTATCCGGTGATAAACCACGCGCCCGATGCTCCCGGACTAGTTCATCATTAATCATGGCACGCAGCACTTCATCCCCCAGCAACTCGATTTTGCTGATTTCATGAGAGGTGCGGAAGCCATCAAAGAAGTGCAGGAACGGGACGCGCGCTTGTAGCGCAGCAGCGGAAGAGATTAGGGCAAAATCGGTCACTTCCTGAACGGAGTTAGCCGAGAGCATGGCAAAGCCAGTGCTTCGCGCCGCCATAACGTCGGAATGATCGCCAAATATCGAGAGCGCCTGGGCCGCAATTGAACGTGCCGCAATGTGGAAAACGGTAGAGGTAAGCTCCCCGGCAATTTTATACATGTTGGGGATCATCAAAAGCAGGCCTTGTGAGGCAGTGAAGGTGGTGGTGAGTGCGCCAGCCTGCAGTGCGCCATGAACGGCACCGGCCGCGCCCCCTTCGGCCTGCATCTCTACCACCAGCGGGGAAGATCCCCAAATATTTGGTTTGCCCTCAGCAGACCATTGGTCAGCCCATTCACCCATTGGCGATGAGGGGGTAATGGGGTAGATGGCAATCACTTCGTTAATTTTGTGGGCGACTCTGGCGGCCGCCTCGTTACCATCGATCGTTATCATCTGTTTAGTCATAGTCGGTTCTCCTTCGTGCTTTGTGGAAGCGATTTCCGCAATCGTTTGGGGCAATCTGATGTGGTTGAAAACCAGTAAAGATGCTGGTGCGATTACCGTTCCAAGTATCTCGAAAACGGCCGTTGCTCCCTAGTGACAAACGGCCGTTATGCTGATGCAGAATGTCATCACGGGCACATGACAGGTGTCGGGCCAAATCATGACAATTGTCTCTACGGTACACAAACTTGCTTTTGTACACTCCAGGGTAGAAGGAATCTATTAATCACCGGCCACTTGATGACCGGATACCCAGGAGGTAATGATGAGAGTTATCTTGGATCGTGGCCTGTGTGATGCCAATCTGTCATTTTGTCAACGCTGTTCAGCCGCGTTTATCAAACATCCCGAGGGATATGACAGACCCTGTATTCGTGAGGTGCTGGACGATGGCAGCTCGCTGCTTACGATTGAAATGCACACAGACGGCCGTACGTTGGAACTTGAGCTTTCAGAAGAAGACCGTGACCTGGCAAGCGTTGAAGGCTGGGAAGCATTGGCCGACTTTGACCCCGCGTTGTTCCGAACTGGCGCGGCGGAACGCTGGAAAGAAATTGCCCGTCTGGATGCGGACCATGGCTAAATAACCGCAACAAAAAAACCAACGCTGCAGGCGTTGGTTTTTTTATCTATTGCCAAAGAAAAGGAGACGTCTTCCCAGGCGTCTCCTTTTGCATTTGTTACTGGCTAGCGTTTATATAAACCGGTTAGCCACTATTCGTCCGCCAAAGCGGCATGGGCGGCTGCCAGACGGGCAATCGGCACCCGGAATGGCGAGCAAGAGACGTAATTCAGGTTGAGCTTGTGGCACAGCGCGATGCTTTTGGGATCGCCGCCATGTTCACCACAAATCCCCACTTCCAGGTCTTTGCGAGCAGCACGGCCGTCTGCGACTGCGATCTCCATTAACCGGCCAACCCCGTCCGGATCAATCGACGCGAACGGATTCTCATTCAAAATACCCATCTGCTGATACGCCATCAAGAAACCCGACTCCGCATCGTCACGAGAAATACCAAACGTCGTTTGCGTCAGGTCGTTGGTGCCAAAGGAGAAGAATTGTGCGACTTCGGCAATTTCACCTGCCGTCAATGCAGCACGCGGAATCTCAATCATCGTGCCAAACTTGTAGCTGATTTCCACACCTTGCTCATCCATCACGGCTTTGGCTTCAGCTTCCAGAGCAGATTGCTGCACCTTTAGCTCATTGACGTGAGAAATCAATGGGATCATCACCTCAGGATGCACGTCAACGCCTTCCTTGGTGCATTGGCAAGCCGCTTCAAAGATTGCGCGTACCTGCATCTTGGTCAATTCTGGAATGAGGATGCCCAAACGTACCCCACGCGTACCCAACATTGGGTTCATTTCACGAAGGGCTTCGACACGCTCCAGATAATCTTGCTTCACGCGGATTTCAGCCAGCGCTGTATCAATCTCGCTCAGCGTGTGGAAATGTTGGGTCTGGACCTTTAGGTCAGCCAAATCTTGAACCAACTCCTCGTACGAGGGCAAGAACTCGTGCAGCGGTGGATCAATCAGGCGAATAATAACCGGTTGACCATCCATTGCCTCGAATAATCCAGCAAAATCGCCACGCTGCAACGGCAGCAGCTGATCCAGAGCCTCTTTCCGATCAACCGGATTCTTGGCCATAATCATCTTTTGTACAATTGGCATTCTTTCGGCTTCGAAGAACATATGCTCCGTGCGGCACAAACCAATCCCTTCCGCTCCGTACTGTCGTGCGCGCTGGGCGTCTGCCGGATAGTCGGCATTGGCCCAAACACCCAACTTACGGAACTCATCAGCCCAGCCTAACAGCTTGATCAGATATGGATTGTTCATGTCTGGTACAACGGTAGGCAATTTGTCCAAATAGACATTGCCCAGCGTACCATCCAGTGAAATCCAATCACCCTCTTCGATGACCAAATCTTCTCCAACCATCATGCGACGGCCAACCAGGTCAAGCTCCAATTCACTGACGCCAACAACGGCTGGCTTGCCAAATTGACGGGCGACCAAAGCGGCGTGGCTGGTGCGACCCCCACGGCTGGTGAGAATACCTTCGGCCGCCAGCATGCCGTGGACATCGTCTGGTTTGGTTTCAGGCCGCACCATAATTACTTTTTTACCTTCTTCTTTGGCCCATCGCTCAGCGATATCAGCATCGAACGCCACGATACCAACGGCCGCTCCAGGTGAAACATTTAACCCGGTTGCAATCAGCTTCGCCGATTTGATGGCTTCGCTGTCCAGCTGCGGATGCAGGAAGAAGTCCACCTGGGCGGGTTGAACCCGCTTTACAGCTTCTTGTTTGGTGATGAGTCCTTCTTCGACCATGTCTACGGCAATGCGGACTTCAGCTTGCGCTGTCCGCTTGCCGTCACGAGTTTGCAATAGCCACAACTTGCCGCGATCAATGGTGAATTCCATGTCCTGCATGTTGCGGTAATGTTTTTCCAACTTCTTGGCGATTTGTTCAAATTCAGCATAGAGTGTGGGCTGCTCTTTTTTCATATCGCTGATGGGCTGCGTAATGCGAATCCCGGCAACGACGTCTTCGCCCTGGGCGTTCATCAGGAAGTCGCCTTCCAATTCTGGTTCGCCAGTGGAAGCATTGCGCGACATGGCAACGCCAGTGCCGGCTTCCTCACTAAAGTTGCCGTAGACCATCGTTTGGATATTTACGGCCGTTCCCAAATCATGGGCAATTTTGGCAGCATTGCGGTAATCAAAGGCACGCTTGCCGTTCCACGACTTAAAGACAGCTTCCGTAGCGCGTCGCAATTGGTCGTAAGGGTCTTGGGGAAATTCTTCGCGGGTGTAGTTCTTGTAGATTTGCTTAAATCGTTTGGTAACAAACTCCCAATCCTCGCCATCCAGACCGGCATCCGAATTGACGCCTGCTTCTTTACGGCGGGCGCTAATTACAGCTTCAAATACCTCATCCGGTACGCCCATTACCACACCACCGAACATCTGAATGAGACGGCGGTATGTATCAAACACAAAGCGTGGGCCAGTTCGTTTTACCATTTCGGCC
>CBDUOF010000479.1:0-4118 GCA_965368765.1 uncultured Anaerolineae bacterium
ACACGATGACCACTGTTCGTTCAGCTATTGAGCAAGCGGGCGGCCTGCTCGACAGGCTCTTCAATGGCGAACCCGGCACCTGTACCGAATACCAGGGCTACTATGACGATGCCATCCGCAGCGCAATCTACAGTGGCGTGCCAGACGATTGGGCCGGTATCTACAACGACACCATCTTTGCCGTGGAGAACTTCCTGGCAACCAATGAGAGCATTAATGCTTTGTGTGATGACGGTGGTGGTGTCTTGAGCGCTCTCAACTACGGTGCGGCCCGAACAGGCATCAACGACAGTCTGAACCGACTCATTCCTGCCATTGAAGCGGCCAATGCCAAATTAGGAGGATAAATTGAATTGAGACTAGAGATTGCGCCAGTCTTTAGTCTCAATTCTCTTTAAGAATTTGGCTCACCGTTAACGGATTGAAATGGGATGTGCCAGAATCTGGCCAACTGAATCCAGAACCACAATCTCGGAGAGCCATTTTACCCAGAATGTGCCTCGGCGTGAGGGAACAACAGCGCGCGCTGGCGCGCCGTGCAAATGGGAGAGCGGCTCACCGCCTACGTGCGTTCCCACTAAAATTTCATTCGCCTCTTGCAGCGTGAAAACCTGGGAATACCCTGTGACCGATGTCAACCGCACGGCAATGGCATTATCGTTGACGCCAGCTTCCGCCAGAAGGGCTTTTAGCGGTATCCCGCCCCAATTCTGGATTGTCCACCAGCCATTTGTGCAGTCCAAAATGGCTTCCCTTTCTTCATAGGGATACTCAGACAGGGTAGAGGCAGACAGGCTAACTTTATCCTTGAGCGCACCGTGTACTTTTAGCTGCCACTTCTCTCTATCAATGGTAGGGGATTTTTCACTGGTGATGGGGAACGCATTGCCGCTGAAAGCGCCGCGCTGGCGTGATCCGGTGATACGGCGCGGGGAGTCCATAGTATTGCGGAGACCCGCTAATGTCTCTGCCACGCGCCAGCCAATAAGCCCAACTGCGCCAAGCCCAATCATGCGCAGCATCGCCCGCCGCGATGTAAAATCGACCCTTTTGGGACGGGGCCAGCGCCGCCAGACGTGAACGGCAAACGGAATCAGTAAAACCAGGGCCAGTATCCAATGCCACCACAGCAGAAGCTGGCCAAGGGCCGTCTGCGAGCCAATTTGCCACGTCCACAGCAGGGCCAGAATCGTCGCCATCACTGCCAGCGTAGCCAGCAATAGCGAGACAAATATGACCACGTTTCGATCCGGCCCCTTGCCGAGACCTCGGCGCAGCGAGCGCCACGATATGACTACCTTCCAGGGAATGAGGGCCAGCAGCGCCCAGGCAGCGATGCGGTGAACATCTACAATCCACCCACCGCTGATCCAAATGAAGCTGATAAGGCCAGTTAGCGTTAAAACAACAACGGCCGTCAGGATGGCGCTGTTGGTAAATCTATAAACCGTGGCCGTCATCTTTCGTTGCAAGGGGCCTCCGAAATGGCGGGTTGTCACATCGTATCTTTTGAATGGCTAGCGCAGGGATTGAAGTCGTTAAGCGAGCTGTGCCACAGGAATGGGACGGTAAAAACTATTTTAGCAATGGGAACATATTCAGGTTTCCCACCGCTGCTTTTAGGCATTGGTTAGCAGCCGATCAACGGCCGTTGCCAATTGGGCCAAATTTCGCACCACGCTCACCGTGTCGCACACCGGGTAGTAGGCCAGCATATCGCTGTCACCACTGCCCCACTGCCGCTGGTGTTCAGGGTTAAGCCAGACCAGCCGCTTGGCGCGGCGCTGCAAATCTTTCATGAGATCAATACGGGGAGAGTTGTAGTTGTTGCGCCCATCCCCCAAAATGACGACCGTGGTACGGCCGTCTACCGAATCGAGCCAATGGTTGAAAAACGAATTCAGACTATTGCCCAAATCAGTCGCGTAATAACCTGGAGGGATATCATACAGCACGGTGGTAACCGCATCGGCGGCGCGGCTGCCGGAGAGCGTCACGCTGATTTCATGCATGTCGGAGTTGAAGGCGAAGCTGCGGGCACGGGCTACCTGGTCTTGCAGCTCATACGTCAGGCGCAGCATAAACTCCGCTACGGCACGCATCGATGTGGACACGTCACAAATGAGCACCAGGCTGGGCTTAAGTTTCTTTTTCTTGAACTTTAGCTCGATGGGTACGCCACCATTTTTTTGATTGGCGCGAATGGTGCCTTTGGAGTCAAATTTGCCCTTTTTGCCCCGCTTGCGTCGCAAAGCAGCCCGGCTGCGCATCTGCGTTACCAGCCGCTGCACCTCTTTGCGCAGCTGGTTGGCATCCTCTTCAGTGAGCGATTGCAGAGGCTTGTTCATGAGGTCGGAACCGTGCAAATCGTCGGGGCGATTGGCTCTGTTTTCGGCAATTTGCTGCCCAACTTGCTGTGCCACCTGTTCAGCCAGGGCCTCCCGGTTTGCCTCCACCACGCCCATCAACTTTTCGATGGCGTCCTGGCTCATCCCCATTTCTTGCAGCTTTTCATATAGCTCTTGCATCTGCTCTTCCAGGCGGGAAAAGCCCATCTGCTGCAACATCCGCCGCGTCACCCATTGGCCTTCCTGAGGATTGTTGGCCCACTCGACACCCGCCCTTCTGGCCATCTCCTCCAGCTCTTCTTTGGTAGGTCCTTCACCGCTGGACAGCCACTCGAGCAGCTGCTCCATACGGCCGCTTAGGGCCGAAAGGGCCGCCTTGAGCATCTCCTGATCCTCTGGGCTCATATCTTCCAGGGCACTTTGTAAAGGCGGGCCGCCGCTGCCAAAATAGAGGGGGAATAGTTCCTCAAAGGCAGCAAAATCGTCAGATTCTTTGATGAGGGTGGCCCGCAGTGACGAGCGAAACACCTCTTTGTTGGTGATGCCTAATGATTCAACAGCATGCATGGCGTCAACAGATTCTGCCAATGAAACGCGTACGCCTGCGGCACGTAAGCCTCGGATGAATTCTACAACTCGATTGTCCATCTGCTTTCTCCGAACTTCGGGAATTGGCCAGCTATTTGCCAACAAGCAACTCCTGAACTAGCGATTATAACGGCCGTGTTTTCCTTCATCTCTTCCCCCCATCATGCGCCGCGCTTTTTGCACATCGGCTTCATATTTTAATAAGACGGTGAGGGTGTTGGTAAGGGTTTTCTCATCAATTGAGTCGGCATTGAGCGTGACGAGGGCGCGTGCCCAGTCGAGCGTTTCGCTGATGCTGGGCATCTTGCGCAGGTCCATGTTACGCAGCTGGTTAACGACGGCAACGGCCTGTTGAGCCATTTCTGGCTTTATATCCGGGACTTTAAGCCGAACAATCTCCAGCTCGGCATCCTGCGTGGGATAATCGACATGCAGGTAGAGGCAGCGCCGCTTCAGCGCTTCGCTAAGTTCGCGGGTGTTGTTGCTGGTGAGCAGCACCATTGGTTGGTGCTTGGCTTTAATGGTGCCAAGTTCTGGCACACTCACCTGAAAATCGCTGAGCACTTCTAGCAGAAATGCTTCAAACTCCACATCGGCACGGTCAATTTCATCGATAAGCAGTACAACAGGTTCATCTGAGGTGAGGGCAGTGAGTAGCGGTCGGGGAAGTAGAAAGTTTTCGGAGAAAAAGACATCTTCTTCTTGCGCCAGCCGTTTGGCTGCGTCTGCCAGCGAGTCCACGTCGCCCAAAACGTTGCGGAGCGTGTCGCGCAACAGTTGGGTGTACAGCATCTGCTTGGCGTACTCCCATTCGTAGAGGGCTTTGCTTTCGTCCAGCCCTTCGTAGCACTGTAGGCGAATGAGCGGCATGCCGGTCGCCTTTGCCCATACTTTGGCCAGCTCCGTTTTACCTACGCCGGCAGGCCCCTCGGCGAGGATTGGTTTGCAGAGGGCGTGAGCCAGATAAACAACGGTGCCAATTTCTTCTGACGCAATGTATTGCTGTTGGCTCAATTTTTGGCGTACATCGGCAATATCTTTGAACATGTTGTTTCTCCATTTTTAACTTTCAGGGCAACGGCCGTTTTCCAAATTCTATCGAACGGTAGTTTCATTGTAAGATGGTTTGGGCAAAAGGTAAAGATGGTTCTAGGGAATAACTCATGTTGCAGCGGCGTGATA
>CBDUOF010000480.1:0-4090 GCA_965368765.1 uncultured Anaerolineae bacterium
CATTCGCCGGAAAACAGCCTGCGAGACACCGATTCGCTACTGGGTTTGGTCGGGCAAGCGGGCGCAGGGGATATGGTGCTGGTAGAGCAGTTGGATGAACGGCCGTATTGGGGATCGACATCCTCCAACGCCAGCGACGACCCCAGCCCACGTGTCGAAGCCTACATCGCGGCTGCCCGTCGCGGGGCCAGGGTGCAAATCTTGCTAGACAGCTTGTTTGATGACGGCGATGCCACCAGCAACACAGCCACTTGCGCTTACGTGAACGGCATTGCCGAGGCGGAAAGCCTCGACCTGGCCTGCAAAACCGGCAACCCAACTGGATTGGGTATCCACAATAAAATGGTGCTGGTGCAAATCAGTGGGCAAGGCTACCTGCACGTGGGCAGCCTCAACGGCAGCGAACAATCCAGCAAGGGAAATCGTGAACTGGCGCTGCAAGTGCAATCCAATGGCGCTTACGATTACCTGGCTGCCCTGTTTCAAAAAGATTGGGGAACAACCATTTATCTGCCCACCGTGCTGAACAGCTACACCGGCCCCGCCAATCACGTACTCATCAGCGAGGTGCTGTATAATCCAGCAGGTCTGGACGATAAAGAGTTTATTGAGCTGGCCAACCCCACCGGCACGGCCATCGATTTAGGCAACTACAGCCTGGGTGATGCCGTAAACCCCACCGATTTTGAAGACGTGCGCCGTTTTCCGCCAGGCACGATGATTGCACCTGGGGGCACAATTGTGGTGGCAACGGCTGCGACCGCATTCTTTGCCGAGCACGGCGTCAATCCTGACTTTGAGATTTTGGCAACCGATACGGCCGTACCCACCCTCATCGACGATCCGGCCTGGGGTGATCCAGCCACTTTCCTCCAACTTTCAAACACGGGCGACGAGGTCATTTTGCGCAATTCAGGCGGACAGCTGGTCGATGTGATTGCATACGGAACAGGCAGCTACCCTGGGTTCCTGCCTTGCCCAGCTGTTACAACACTAAATGCCAGTCTGGAACGCTTCCCCTACGACCGGGACACCGACGTTTGCGCCACCGATTTCCGCGAATGGGCCTTCCCCAATCCTGGCACATTGCCTTAAGCTCCGCCACGGGCGATGACGCATTGTCGCCCGTGGCCCATTTACCAGTAAATGAGCTTTTTTTCGGCCGTATTCAGAATTGGGCAACTGATCCAAATTCCTTGACAGCGATTCGTATTTATTGTATAGTCTTCTAATATGGAACCGGTTCCACGGGTTCCAATTGGGAAGATGCGGCAGAAATAAAGCTTTCTTGCTTTAGATAACCACAAAAGTATGCTGGTAAGAAAATAGCCATTTCTTTATGGGCTATCCTGGGAAATTGGAAATCGTTCATTTCTTACTGTTTATAAGGCTTTCCTATTTTGCCTAATCCTCACATTCAATTGACATTCTAAAATCACGCAAGGGAAATTTGATGGCCAGCATAACCATCAGGGACGTCGCTAAAAAAGCCGGCGTTGGTGTCGGAACCGTTTCACGGGTTTTGAACAACAATTCTGCCGTTAGCCCAGCTACCCGAGAAAAAGTGCAAGCCGCAATTAAAGAGCTAGAGTATCAGCCCAACCCTATTGCCCGCCGCCTTTCGCTTGGAAAAACCCTAACCATTGCGATCATCGCCCCATTCTTCACGCGCCCAGCCTTTGTACAACGTTTTCGCGGCATTGAAAAAGTTCTAGCCGAAAGTGAATATGATTTTGTGATGTACAACGTGGAGACTGCTGCAAGAAAAGATTATTGCTTCCGTGAAGTTCCCCGTCGAGAGAGAATTGATGGCTTACTCATCATGTCGCTCATTCCTGACTCACAGGATGCAATTCGATTTCAACAAGCCAACATTACGACCGTCTTGCTCGACGCATCCCATGAAAAATTCAACCGCGTTGTCATTGATGATTTACACGGTGGCTTCTTAGCAACCAAGCACCTCCTTGATCTGGGTCACCAACATATTGGCTATATCAGCGACACATTAACCGAGTCACTGTTTAACTACCACTCCATTTTTGACCGGTATGAGGGCTACAAAAACGCTTTAGGCGAAGCCGGCGTTCCTTTTCGGTCACACTATGTGTTGCAGGGTGACGTCAGCCAGAAAGTTGCCCAAACGTTGGCCAAAAAACTGCTTACCAAAAATCCAACAATCACGGCCATCTTTGCCTACAGCGATACCCAGGCCATGGGCGTTCTAAAGGCAGCCGAAGAGTTGAATCTTCGCGTTCCCGAGGATTTGTCGGTTATTGGCTATGATGATATCGAACTATCTGAATATCTACATTTGACCACGATACGGCAAAAGCTCGTTGAGTCAGGCATGTGTGCAGCCAGATTGCTGTTGGAAGAGATTAATCAATCCTCAGCTCAGCCCAAAGAAATCATTTCACCTCCTGAGCTTGTTTATCGGCAGACAACTGCTCCCCCACGAAATAAGTAGTATCACTTTTCTCTAACTCAAAAGGAGGTGATGGACCTCAAACAAGTGACTTAGATCTAAACAACATTCAAATTAAGAATTTAGAATACCCTAATTATCTTAGGAGGATAAGAGACCATGTTTAAAAGCAAGTATTGGCGTTTGCTAGGCGTGTTGATAGCAATCATGCTGGTTTTGGGCGCCTGTTCATCAAACGAACCAGAGGTTGAAACCGACACAACGACAGAAACAGACACATCAACAGACACCACAGATACAACAAGCGAAGACACAACCGATAGTACCGATACGGAAGCCATGGCTGACGTAGATTTTGATATGGCACCCGGCGGTTTTCTGGAACGCGCCGTCGCTGGCGAATTTTCCGGGACGACCGTTACGGTTGACGGTGCCTTTGAGGGCAACGATGTCGATGGTGTGAAGTTCAACGAATCAATGAATGCCTTTGAAGAAGCCACCGGCATCACCGTGAACTACATCGGCAACAAAGAGTTTGAAGGCTCCATCTCCATTCGCGTTGGCGCAGGGGATGCACCCGACATTGTCGACTTCCCGCAGCCCGGCCTGTTTGCCAAATTCGCCCGCGATGGCGAAATTGTGCCCGTCACCGATTTCATCTCCGACGAATGGCTCGCCCAGCAGTACAACGCTGGCTGGCGTGAATTCAACACCGTTGATGGCGGTGAATATGGTGTCATGCACCGTTTCTCAGGCAAGAGCCTCGTTTGGTACCCCAAAGAGGCTTGGGATGCGGCTGGCTATGAGATTCCCACCACCTGGGATGAACTGCTTACACTGACCCAAACCATCGCAGATGATGGCGATGCTCCCTGGTGTATCGGCATTGAATCTGGTGCCGCCACCGGTTGGGTTGCAACTGACTGGACAGAAGAGATGATGCTGCGCACCACCTCTTTGGACAACTACGATGCCTGGGTGGCTGGCGAATTGCCGTTCAACTCTCCAGAAGTAAAGAATGCCATCGAAACGTGGTCTGACCTTTGGTTTAATGATGACTATGTGTTAGGCGGCCGTTCTTCTATCGTTTCCACCTTCTTTGGCGATGCCCCAACCCCAATGTTTAGCGACCCGCCACAATGCTGGCTGCACAAGCAGGCAAACTTCATCACCAGCTTCTTCCCTGAAGATACGGTGTATGGTGTAGATTATGATTTCTTCTATCTGCCCCCTGTTGATGAAGCATACGGAAAGCCGTTCCTCGTGGCTGGTGACCTGGTTGCCATGTTCAATGACCGCCCTGAAGTTCGCGCTTTAATGGAATACTTCACCACTCCGCAATCTGTCTCTGGTTGGTTGGAAGGGGGCGGTGCAATCTCCGCTCACCAAACCGCTACCCAGGAGATGTACGGGTCTGACCTGGACTGGGGTGTTTCCCAGCTCGTTGCCGGAGCTACCAGCTTCCGCTTTGATGGCTCTGACCTGATGCCTGGTGAAGTGGGCGCTGGCTCGTTCTGGGAGCAAATCTCCAGCTACGTCGCTGGCTCCATTGACCTCGACACCGCGACAAGCGAGATCGATGCGACCTGGCCATAAATCTTTAACCGTTTAAAAAGCGTTTGTAAAGGTGGGTTCAATCGGTAAGATTGAGCCCACCTACAA
>CBDUOF010000481.1:0-4071 GCA_965368765.1 uncultured Anaerolineae bacterium
CCAGCAGCAGCCACACCAAGTTCGCTGCCACCAAAACCATGACCGAAAGATACAAATTGTACAGTCCCGCCACCATAAAAAAGATGTAGAGAAGCCAATCGCGCAACCGGCCATACTGCCAGACGCCAACAGCTGCCCACATTGCCAATGACCCCAGAAGCGCCGCCAGGGCATACATGCGCATTTCCTGAGACCAGCCAATATCAAAACGAGAAATTGTCATGAACAGGGCAGCCAGGAGACCAGTGAAACGGCCGTTGATCCGCTTACCCAGCAGGTATGTGGCCGGAATTGTCAGCAGGCCAATCATGGCAGAGAGCAACCGCAAGCCAAACTCGGAATCACCGCTGAAGAGTCGCCAGCTTTGCAGCAGCCAAAAGTAAAGGGGAGGATGCACGTCGGCGGCTGTCCAGCGGGCAATATCGGCCAGCGATTGTCGCGCCGCCCAGGCAGCCAGCCCTTCATCCCACCACACGCTCTTGTCGGCCAGGCGAAAAATTCGCAAGCCAAAGCCCAACAACATGAAGCCTGCCAACAGCCAGCGTGTTCTTATTTCTGAGAGGTGTCGTTGCAAAGCCATTGCCAGAATTAGACCCTTTTGACATTGCGCCAAACGGCCGTTTCTCCCCACGGATCATACCCAGGGTCCGCTTGCCCAGATACTATCGACCCGCGCTGTTTCCCTCCACCTTGAAGCAGCTCGAAAACGGCTGCACCCAACCACGCTTCATCATTCAGTGGTTCCGGCTGCCAATGTGGTAAATGCACCTGCAAGTAGCTGGTGCTGGTGTGGCCATCCTGGAACGTTGGCTCCTGCAAGATTGTGAGCAAGTAGGGGATATTGGTTGTGACGCCCAACACAACTGTCTGTTGCAAGGCATGAATCATCTTGGCAATCGCTTCATCACGCCGATGCCCCCAAGTAATGATCTTGGCCAACATGGGATCATAATATGGCGTGACGGCCGTACCTGACACAATCCCGCCATCCACCCGCACTCCCGGGCCGGACGGCGGCTGATACACCGCAATTTCGCCAATCGATGGCAAAAAGTTTTGCGCCGGATCTTCAGCGTAGACCCGGCACTCTATAGCGTGGCCACGCTGCTGAATGTCTGCCTGACCAAAAGACAGCGGCTCGCCAGCGGCAATGCGAATCTGCCACACGGCCAAATCGATACCGGTTACCAGCTCGGTGATGGGATGCTCAACCTGAAGCCGCGTATTCATTTCTAAAAAGTAAAAGTTACCGCTGCCATCGACAATATATTCCACTGTCCCCGCACTGCTGTAATTGACTGCTTTTGCCAGGGTAACGGCCGCTTCTGCCATGCGCTGGCGCAAATCGTCGTCTTGAATTACTGGCGCCGGGCTCTCTTCGATGATTTTTTGATGCCGCCGCTGAATGGAACATTCTCGCTCAAATAGATGGAGTACGTTGCCGTGGGCATCGCCAAGCACTTGAATTTCCACATGATGAATCTCCGTAAAGTATTTTTCGACCAGGATATGATCATCGCCAAATGAGTTTTTGGCCTCACTTTTGGCCGCCTGCACCGCACCGACAAATTCATCGGCGGCCCAAACAACGCGCATCCCTTTGCCACCGCCGCCCGCACTGGCTTTTACCAAAATGGGAAAGTCGATGTGGGCAACGGCCGCTTGCAGCGCAGCGTCGTCCAAACCCGCCCCATCCACCCCAGGCACGATGGGCACGCCTGCCCGCTCAGCCAGTTCACGCGACTTTGCCTTGCTGCCCATCAGCTCCATTGCCTGCGGGCTTGGCCCAATAAAGACAATGTCCCGTTCGGCACACGCCCTGGCGAAAGCAGCATTTTCGCTGAGAAAGCCATAGCCAGGATGGATCGCCTCGGCCTTGCAGGTTTTGGCAATGTCTAAAATCGCACGCTGGTTTAGATACGTATCGGTGGCGCTAACGCCAGGGAGAGCGTAGCGCTCATCGGCCAGCTTAACCCAGGGTGCTTCGGCATCCGCCTCTGAATAGACGGCAACGGCCGTTATGCCAAGTTCGTGGCAGGCCACAATAAGTCGCTTGGCAATTTCACCCCGATTGGCAATTAACACTTTTTGAAACATTAAAAACTCTCTTCAAACGCGTGATAAAAACAAAAATCCCGCAGGTTTTATAAAGGCTAACAACTTTACCATAAAACCTGCGGGAGGCCGCGATTAAATTTTTCCGACAGTGACCCTCGTGCTAGGGCCAGGCAACTTCCAGGGCATGGCACATACCGCGCGCTATCCAGCCATAGTCGGTACCCGGCGCGGGGTTCACGATGCGCATTTCCAGGGGGGCAGCCCCAGCGCCAGCGAGATACAGCACCTTCACATGAACGGCATCGAACGACGCATCTATGTTGGTTATCCAGCCGCTGTCTTGCCACCCAGCTTGGGCATCCCAACTGGCCAGGGGACGGCCGCCCACTTCTACGACCTCATACGTCCCGGCCCGAGCCACATCGCCACTTACTTCAAAGTTGATGCGCAAACAGGCAAGTCGCGGATCAGGAGCGGGCGTTGGCGTGCCGGTGGGAACGGCCGTTGCGATGGGTGTAGGAGTAGAGGTGACTGCCGCCGGCGCCCCTGGTTCTTGAGGCAGTAGATCCGGGGCACTATGAACATTTTGTTGCGGCAGCAACATCAGAAACATTATCGCAATAAAAGCGACAACTGGCGGAACATATTTCATTCGTTAACTCCTGAGTTCTATTTTAGGATGGATCAAATATGTTACGAAGTTAGCTCAATATTGTGACGATTCATCTCACTCTACATCTTTCTGAGATTGCGTCCGCAGCCACTGGGTCGCAAAATCCACGGCCGTTTTCTGGGAAAACAAGCGACATTCCGCTAACCCAACCTTTCCAATTCGCACGGGATGCGCCTGCTCAAGATCGGCACCAATTTGAGGAAAACAATCAGCATCGTAGTCGATATCCTCGTACGGCTGCCAAACGCGACGGCCGTTTAACCAAATGGGCGCACCTTGCTGCACAATTTTCCCTACCTTTGCCCGAATTTCGGCAAGATGGAATGAGGTGTTGTTGCCATGTCCCACGCCCAGCAGCAGCACATAGCCATCCAGGTCATAAATGCGGGCCAGTGGCGACCCCTCACCCAACCCATAGGCCAGCGCATGATCTGACGTGATGGCTACCGCATGACGCCCCCAGGCAGCAAACGAATCGTGGGGATGGTTGCTGCGGTATACGCCTGGCCAGGTACGGAAAAGTTCAGGTATTGCTCCCATCATGCGGGTAGGCGTCAGCAATGGATCAAAAGCCGGCATGGTATCCCGAATGATTTGATGCCACGCTTCTGGCGCAGGTGGATGCCGCCAGGGCGCAGGATCTGAATAGCCACCCGTGTGGGTGGGCATTACTAATGTGCCCGCTGTGGTCAGCAGTTCTTGCAAAGCCTGAATTACGGTGACCGAGCTACCGGGCACGTACCCTATCTGGCTCATACTGGAATGCACCAGCACGGTCATCCCGGCACAGAGGCCCAATGCCTGAAAATGCTCAATCAGAATTGATTTTGTGTACGGATGGGGCGATTTTTGCATAACGGCCGTTTCTGTCATTTGGTTTCCTCTCGCCAATACGGCTGGCGCTTTTGCAAGAAAGCACTCATTCCCTCACGCCCTTCTTCAGCGGCGCGCAGGCGGGCAATAAGCTCTGCTGTATAGTCACGCATCGCTTCTTTTGGTTTGTGAGTAACGTGACGAATCAAATCTTTGGCGGCAGATTGGGCACCGGGAGCCGCTTGCAAGAGCTGCGCAACACGCTCGGCAACGGCCGTATCGAGATCAACCTCCGCCACCACATGATTCACCAGGCCAATCCGCTGCGCCTGCTGGGCACCAAATCGCTCTCCGGTCAGGAACAGCTCACGGGCGTTTACCGCCCCAATCCTGGCCAGAACAAATGGAGAAATGACGGCAGGCACAATGCCCAGCCGCGCTTCACTGAAGCCAAATTTGGCACGATCCACCGCCAGCACTATATCACAACAGCTTATCAGCCCGACGCCGCCGCCAATGGCGGCACC
>CBDUOF010000482.1:0-4034 GCA_965368765.1 uncultured Anaerolineae bacterium
GTTTCTAATTGATGTAACCGCTGGAGCAAAAATGGGCTGTCCCCGCCACCGCGTGTGTTTAGCAGACCTGGCTGGGAGAGTTCAGGCCAGGCAGCCAGCACAGCGATGAGCAAAACGCCTAGCCAAAACCAACGAATACGTGTCGTTTCATTCACAAAGGGCTACTTTCCAGGCTCTGGCACCAACCGGCCACCGCGCACCGTGCCGCCCAGCACCAGGGCAGAACCTATGAGTGCCAAATTTTTAATAATGTATTGCCCTTCAAGCGTTAGGCCAAACGGAAACTGCGTCCAAATCGCTTCTGGCAGCATGACAAGCGGCAATGCGGTACCAGGCATCTGTAAAAAGAGCAACAGCAGCGTCAGCCGCATAAATTTGCCCAAAATTAGCCCAAGCCCAATGGCCATTTCCCAAACCGCCAGCACGGGCAGGAACCAATCTGGATTCACAAAGTAGGTGGTATCGCGCACCAGACCTTCCGCTGGGCTTAGCCCAGGAACCAGCTTGAGTGCCCCAAACCAGAAAAACACAATGCCCAGGCCAATACGCATAATTACCATGCCATACTGAGCCATCCAAAACGTAATTTGTTTATCTAAGCGATCAAACTGCGTGCTAAATTTATCTTTAAAGGGTCGCTGATTCATCCCTTGTCCTTTGTAATATCATTGTTTAAGCTCAACGAGCGAATGATCGTCGAGATTTTATTGTTAGTCTTGCAAAAAGCAGATTGGTTACAGCAATCTATTCTGGATGCTCTCTAACTCAGCCGCCACCTTGCGTACCGATTTTATGCGCCCCTCCCGCTTTTTAACCAACATGCGTTCAATCAAAGTGACAAAGGCCATGGGGATATCGGGTCTGAGTTCGGCCAGAAGGGGGGCTGGGTCATTCAGAATGGCGATTAATGTGGCTATTGTTGTCTCGCCAGAAAATGGGCGTTGGCCGGCCAACATTTCATAAAGGATGACCCCAAATGACCAGATGTCGGAACGGCCGTCTAACACCTCTCCCTCACATGTTTCAGGGCTCATGTAGCGGATAGTCCCCAGCATCGCATTGTCTTTGGTGATGCGGGTTTCTTGATTGGTGAGGAAGGCAATGCCAAAATCCGTCAGGCGCGGCGTGCCATCTTCGGCGAGTAAAACGTTAGACGGTTTCAGATCGCGGTGAATGATGTTCAGATGATGGGCACGACTGAGCGCATCCGCCAGTTCGAGGCCAATGTTGAGTGCTTGCGCCAGGGACAATTGCGGCGTTTCTTCGAGCAGATCACGCAAACTACCGCCTGCGACATATTCCATGACAATCAGATGTTCGTTTTCATTCTCAATGGTCGCCAGCATTTTGACGATGTTGGGATGGTTCAGTTGGCGTAATGCTTCTCCTTCTTGAATAAAACGGGCGATATATTCTGGTTGTTGAATGGCTAATTCCGGCTTCAGTTTTTTGATGATGACCTGTTGCCCAGAGGTGGTATCACGCCCCAAATAGACTTGGCCATGACCACCCGTGGCAAACAACCTTTCAGTAACAAATCGTTCGTTAAGTTGAGCGGGTTCAGGTAGTTTAGTTGCCGCTGCCTCATCTTTTTCTTGAACTTGGGGAACAGCCTCAGCGGCAACATGCCAGCCAAGCTTGGGTAACTTTACGAGTAAGTCGTCAATCACCGATTCCCACTCAAGTTCACGCCCTATGGCTTTGGCGGCTTCAATTTCGGCCGGGGGCATGGCCGACAAAACGGCTGGCACGGTCTGCTTAGCTACTTTTTGTATGGGTAAAAAAGTGTGGAATATGGTGAACTCTTCATAGAGGGCTATCAACTGCCAGGCATAATTTAAACTTTCTTGCTGTGGTTCGCGGCGAACGAGTAAATAGGCTGTCAATTCAAGTGCGCCTTTTGAATCAGGTACGCGCTTTGAAAGAGATATGAAGATCAATCGTTCTGCCTCTTCATAATTGCCCTTTATGACGTATAACCAAGCCAGCCAGATGGCAACCCTGGCCTGCATGATTGCATTTCCCTGTTTTTGGGCATTTGAATACGCCATCTGCGCTTCTTCTAAGGCTATATCATAGTGACCTTTGTCAAGGTTCAGAACAGTTCGAAGGTATTGAAATTGATTTATAAGCTCACGGGACCCATATGTTTCTGCTAGTTGCCACCCTTTATGAATATAGGGCTCTGCCTCTTCCATATTGTCTAGACGCATGTGTGCGTCAGCGATGCTAATATTTACCCATAGGATGCCCCAGACATAACCCACATCTTCACAGATTTCCAATGACTCTAAATAATATTTTAGCGTCTCCTCAGGACGTGCTTCATATAAAAATGTGTTGCCAATCGTCGCTAGTATACTTACCTCTAACTGATGGTTCCCAAATTCACGAGCAGTCTCTAAATGTTCCATCACCATTTCACGATGATGCTTAGCGTTTCCTTGATTAAGGGAAACCTCAGTTAACATGAGTAAATTGTCAATTATTCCAAGCTCATCTCCTATTGATTTACTCAGTGAAAGAGATTGCTGGAAATAGGATTCTGCGACCTTTTGTTGGCCCAGTACATTCGAGGTAGCTCCTAGACCGTGTAGCTTATTAGCTTGGTGCCACTGGTCATTTAGCTCTTGGTAAAGGATTAAACCATCTTTACCCAACTGTAGAGCATCATCAAAACGGCCTTCAGCGACCGCCAGGTTTGCCGAGCGTGTCACAAACTCTGCTGCAACAGGGCGTAAGTCTAGCTCGCTTTCTGCCAAATCATCTAATAGGGCTTGTCCATTGGCCAACGCTCCCTGCCTTTCTTCTGATGATCTAACGAAGGTAGAAAGCCTTATCCATAAACGTGCGAGGAAAAGCTGTTGTGTTATCGTTAATTCACTGTTTTCCATGGTGGCAATGGCACTTTTGAGTGCAGTTTTGAATTCAGGGCTTCTATCGTTGTGGATCGCATGGTATTCCAAAGAAAAGAACGCTTGATCTAATTGCTCAAAGTGATGCCGCTGGACACCCCAATGCCAAGCGCGGTAAGCGTTAAGATAATCGGCCGTTATTTCCTGATGCGCTTCTTTGGCACGTGGTCCCTTTAAATCCTCGGTGCGATTGGCTAAGGCTTCTAGGTAATAGTTGCTGTGTTGGTCACGTACGGCCGTTTCCCGCTCATCATCTTCTGCCAAAATCTCAGCCCCAAATTGGCGCATCAACTCATGAACCTGGTAACGTTTGGTGGAACTGTCGAATTGCAAAAAGGATTTGTTCACCAGACGGGAAAAGGTACGTAAAGAGGCACCCGTAATGGCGTGTCCTGCTTTTTGGGTAAAGCCACCACGGAACACAGAACAGGCGGCAAATACGTCTCGCTCTTTTTTATCAAGCTTTTGCCATGAGTAATTGATGCTGGCGCGAATGCTGCGATGCCGTTCTGGCATGTCACGCATCTCGGTTTCCAAAAAGTCGAGGCTTTCCTGAATTTCAGTGGCAATGTCGGCCAATGGCAGTGTATCAACCCAAGCTGCGGCCAATTCAATTGCCAGCGGCATTCCTGCTACCAAACGGCAAATGCGGGCTATATAGGTGAGATCGTCACCATCACTGAGGGCAAAGTCGGCCTGGTTGCGTTGGGCAGATTGGAGGAAGAGTTGAACGGCCGTATACCTAACAGCATCCTCAGGCGTTTCCCAATCCGGAAATTCCAATCCTTGAATGGGGTAAACCTGCTCCTGATGCAAATGGAGTCGTTCACGTGAGGTGGCTAAAATCTGAACGCCTGGCGCAACATCCAAGATTTCATTGAGTAAATCAACACCATCCAACAGGTGTTCGAAGTTATCCATCAACAACAATAAATGTTTCTTGCGCAAATAGTCGAGAATTTGTTGATTCGGTGAGCGTGGGTCTTGGCTGCCGCCAGCCAATTGGAAATTGAAGGCATCGGCTATGGCAGACACTATCTGGCTTGGCTCGCTCAACGGGGCCAAATTGACAAAGAAGATGCCGTTGATGAAGTTGTAGCCACTTGCCAGATTCTGTTC
>CBDUOF010000483.1:0-4023 GCA_965368765.1 uncultured Anaerolineae bacterium
GCTTGAAGCCGCCATCGAACTGGCCCAAAAACATGACAGCATCTCCGCTTCGTTTTTACAGCGAAAGCTGCGCCTGGGTTATCCCCGCGCCGCCCGCATCATGGAGCACCTCTATGAGATGGGTCTGGTTGAAGACCCCAAATCCGGCGGCAAAACCCGCCGCACCCTGGTCGATGAGGATGATGATCCGCTGGATGATATTTTGGGAAAGTAGCTTATGGTGAAATATGCGGTGTGTTTCCCATTCCTCATTTCTTAACCAACGCCATCAAAAGCCGTGCTCATAAAATCATTTAGCTGAATTGCCGTGGCAACGAAACAAATCAAAAAGCAGAGTGCCTGAACCCGCCAATAGGTTCGCGTGGGTTCGCCAACCCCAAAGAAGGCAACAACAAAAACCATTAAGGAAGCATAAATGCTCACCAGAGCCGCTCCAAAAATGATAAAGCTGGTTGTCGTGCCGATGTTCAAGGTAAACTGGACCACCGTTTTGCCCCATGTAGTCTGGCTTAATTGCACTTTTGGGTAATGAACATTCGGTTCAAAAATAAACAGATCGTAAAATGCCCGATACGCCAGCCAAATAAAAAATATCAAGCACAGTGCATTCAAAATAAGCACAGCGTATTGTTTGCCTTTATTGGTTTCATTCGTTATCTGGGGCATAGACACTATTATGAACTTTCTCACTCACAAGTATTCTTACCGCTAAAAACCCCCATATTTGCCATAAAATCACAGAACACCCCATATTTGGAACTTTCAACGAGTTCCACGGTACCGTCTTGTGAAAACATCAATATTGTTTTGCAATAATTTACACTTTTATGATCTTCTCGCCGCTTGGCGTGAAGATAGGCGCAGGAGTGGACCGGGCGTGTGGCCTGTTTGGCTTTGGCCGCCGCATCCTGGTTCCCCCGGATGAAATTCACGTTGTGGTGGGAGACGGCCGTTCCCCCTCCCCTCAATAATTATTGACAAAACTCAACCGCATTTATGCTAAATGTCACCCAGCGATTTATTCTGACCTGAAACGATTTTCAAAGTTGGTATAATCGCACCTACCTAACCCCAAGGGTTTGGTTTTAGTAAGTTTAACTAGCTTAAGATAAACCCTTAAGGTCTAAGAAAAGTTTCAGGAGTAGAAAAATGTCTGAACAAGACAACAAGAAAGTAATTCGCTGGCTGCTAATTGTTGTTGGCCTGATTATGATTATGGTGGTGTTTGGCGGCTATGTGCGGCTGACGCGATCTGGTCTGTCTATTGTGGAGTGGAACCCAATTAGCGGCGTCATCCCCCCCATTGGTGAAGCCGCCTGGGAAGCTGAGTTTGCCAAATATCTGCAAACGCCTGAAGGTGCGCTCATTAACCACAGTATCACCCTGGCTCAATACAAAGAAATATTTTATGTCGAGTACATCCATCGGCTCATTGCCCGCTTTGCCGGGCTGATTGTGGTCATTCCCCTCTTTTACTATCTTTACAAGGGAATCATTCCCCGACGAAAATCGTTTGTTTATTTGGCAATTGGCGCTTTATTTGGCTTCCAGGGCTTTTTAGGCTGGTATATGGTCAGCAGCGGCCTGGTGGAAAATCCGGCGGTGGATCATTTCCGACTGACCACGCATCTGCTGATGGCCCTCTTTCTACTGGCCTTAACGATGTGGACCGCACTGCGCCACATCCACGGTTTTCCCAAAGTTTACAGGGCCGGACGTGGCTCACGGCCGTTTATTTTAACGGCCGTTATGCTCATCATTTTAGTCATTCAAATAACCTATGGTGGCTTTGTTGCGGGCCTAAAGGCGGGCTGGATTTCCAACACCTTCCCACTAATGGGCGGCAAATGGATTCCCAGTGCGCTTTTCTCGCAGTTTGATGTGTGGTGGCAAAATCTAATCTCGGCGCCTGTTGGGGTGCATTTTGTGCATCGCTGGTTTGCCTTTGTAGTGCTGGGCGCAGCGATTTGGCTTTACACCATCACCAAACGGTACGCGTATTCAGCTAACGTGCAAAGGGCAGTTGTCACCTTTCTAGGCTTAGTGGCCGTGCAGATAACGCTGGGTGTTATCACGATTTGGTTTAGCGTACCGCTCGTTTTGGCACTGTCCCATCAGGCCGTCGGGCTGCTTCTTTTTGTGGTAGCGGTATATATTCGGTATGAAGTGGTTCATACGGCCGTACCTCAACAAGTAACGGTACGGCAAACGGCCGTTGCCCGAAGTGGTGACTAAAAGCGTGATGAAGGATACGGTCTCTCATTCCCAATTCCCCTCCATGACTCCTTCCACTTCCTGGCACCTCGGCACAATGGGCTTTGGCTACAAACAGTGGCTCGGCCCATTTTACCCTGCGGGAATGGCTCCGAGGAACTTTCTGGCACATTACAGCACGCTATTCGACGCCGTTGAAATCGACAGTACCTTCTACGGCACACCCCGGCCGCACTCGGTTCTGCGCTGGCGCCAGATTACCTCAGACAACTTCACTTTCTGCCTGAAAACTCCCAAAGCGATTACCCATGAGGCTCCGCTGGCTGATGGTGTTGAGGCGATGCAGGCATTTGTGGAAACGGCCGTCCTTCTGCAAAACAAGCTCGGCTGCATTCTCATCCAGTTTGGCCCCGCGTTTACCTACGCCCAGGCAGATGAACTGAACCGCTTTTTGAGCCAGCTGCCCCAAACAACCCGCTTTGCCGTCGAGTTTCGCCATGATTCCTGGGTGCGCGAGGAAACGGCGAATTTGTTACGGCCGTACAACATTTGCCTCACCGCGACAGATTACATCTACCTGCCCAAGACCATCACCCCCACGGCCGATTTCCTTTATTTGCGCTTCATTGGGCCACACGGCCAGTACCAAACCAAAGACAAAGAGTTGGAAGACAAAACAGCCAATCTTCAAGCCTGGCAGCAAAAAATCGAGCCGCTCCTGCCTCAGTTCAAGCAAGTATTTGGCTTTTTCAACAACGATTATTCAGGGTACTCGCCAGCAACGTGCAACCGATTTAAGAAAATCGTGGGGTTGGAGGCGGAGGAAATACGGCCGTTACAGCAAGGTCGCCTTTTCTAGTTTCATCATATTCGCAAAGAAAAAGCCGCTCAAACGAGCGGCTCACCAAATTCAGAACAGGTTCATCTCGGCCAAAACCGTTATCCGCCAGCCACAAGTTTTGCCCCAATTAGTGCCGCTTCGCGCGTAATTTGGAACCAGGCACCGGGCAAAAAGCCTAAAAGCAGCGTAGCGGCAACCGTAATTCCCAGCGCTAGATTCAAGCCAGGGAATGAAGCAACTTCCCCCTCCCCGTCATGCATATACATCAGGTAAACGACCCGCAGGTAGTAGTAGCCAGACACCACGCTGGTCACCACGCCAATCAAGGCCAGCCAAAGCAAATCCGCTTCAATGGCGGCACGGAACACAAAAAACTTGCCCGAAAAACCGCCTGTCGGTGGAATGCCAGTGAGCGACAGCATAAAGTAGGCCATCGCTAAGGCGATCAGGGGATTCCGTTTGGCCAAGCCCTTGTAATCTTCCAACAGGGTGCCTTCATTTTGCTTGCGTTCCAGCGCCACGACCACGGCAAATGCGCCCAGGTTCGTGAATAAGTAGGCAAACATGTAGAACAATGCCGAGCTAACACCATCCGGGCTGCCAACGCCGGACGCCACGGCAATCATGATGTAGCCGGCATGCGCAATGCTAGAATAGGCCAGCATTCGCTTAATGTTGGACTGCGAAATAGCGACCAAATTGCCCAAGATAAGCGTCAGTGCAGCGATAATGGCAGCTGCCCCTACCCAGGTCTCGCCTAAATCGGGCAGTGCCGTCACGAAGATACGGATCATGGCGGCAAAGCCACCAACCTTTGCCCCAACAGACATGAAGGCTGTTACAACCGTGGGCGCGCCCTCATATACATCTGGCGTCCACATGTGGAACGGAACGGCCGCAACCTTGAAGGCAAAGCCAACCAGCAACAGCGCAGCCCCTGCTAAACCCAAGGCGCCCGCGTTACCAAT
>CBDUOF010000484.1:0-4016 GCA_965368765.1 uncultured Anaerolineae bacterium
GGTGCACCGTTTTGAGTTTGTCGGCATTTATGTTGGTGGACTAGCGCAATTGTATATGAAGTTTTTATTATGACAATGATTCTATATAATCATTGTCTGGAGGGACACAGCGCGATTATCATGTAAGTGTGCCGTTCCTGAGCTAAATTCCCCACAGTTAAAGAGTTTGAAGAGGCTATTATGATACATCAATATCAACGTTTCACGAATGATAAGCGCGTTGTTGTGGTAACGGCCGTACTCATTCTGATCGCCGTTATTTTTTGGACCGGTTCCAGATACCCTGCACTGCAAGAGAAGGCGATCATGGGTGGGGATTCAACCCTGTCCGGGCTTGGTTTTCGGCCGTTGGTCACCGTGTCCGGGGAAGATTCGTTGGTATGGCAAATTCTGGGGAACAGTGTCAATTGGATCTATACAAATCTCCAAGGGATGACCTTTGGCATCTTGTTTGCGGCCATCTTGTTAACATTGATTTCTCTGCTTAACGGGCGTGAGAAGCGGGGTGTCTTTGCCAATACCGTTATGGGCGTGATTATTGGCGTTCCACTTGGCGTTTGTGTCAACTGTGCCACGCCCATTGCCAAGGGGTTGCACAGTGGCGGTGCCCGGGTTGAAACTTCCCTGGCAACCATGTTTAGTTCCCCCACGCTCAATGTGATTGTTTTGGCCATGCTGTTTTCGCTATTTCCAACCTATGTCGGAATCATAAAAGTCGGCTTGACGCTGTGCTTCCTCCTCATTGGCATTCCGCTGTTAGCAAAACTGTGGCCAGAAAATGCCCCACAAAATCTTCCCATGCCTGCCAACATCGCCTCGACTTTCCAGCCTGAACATAGTTCTAGGGGGAATATTTTTTCGGCCGTAGATGAACCCGGCCAATCCTGGTTTGCGGCAGTCAAGTGGAGTGGACGTCACTTTATCAAGAATCTTTGGTTTATCGTTAAAACAACGGTGCCGCTCATGCTGTTGGCCGGATTTCTGGGAGCCTTATTTGTCACCATTCTTCCCTTTGATTCGTTGGCCGAGATCTTGCCTGATAAAGGGCGTTTGGTAATGGCTGTGGGTATGGGGGTTGTTGCCTTGGTTGGCCTGTTTTTGCCGGTACCGATGGCGTTTGATGTGATTGTCGTGGCGGTGCTGAGTGCCGCTGGTATGCCGATGAAGTATTCTTTGACCTTGCTTTTTACGCTAGGAATGTTCAGCGTTTATCCCTTCTTTGTGATCTGGCAATCAATCTCTAAAAAGGTTGCTCTGTCAATCGTTATCGTTTTGGCGGTCCTGGGCGTTGGGGCCGGATTTTTGGGTCATAATGTGGAGAAGGTGGCAGTAGAGCAGCGCCAGCAGCTATTTTTTGACACGTTTAGCGGTTCTGATTCCAGCCTGACCGTGCCTGTCTGGCAGCGGCCCGTGACGCAGGCGGAAGATGCGCTTTTATCAACCTTGCGGTTGCATGCCATCCAGCCACAATCGGTGGAGACGGCCGTTTCCAGACTCACCATTCAGAAAATCCCGTGGCAAACCAGCGATTTTTTAAATGCGTCCGCGCCGATGTTTACGCAGCTCTCTGCAAACGAGCTTGGGTTTTCCGATCCGGTAACGACTTTTTCTTTGTTGAAGTTTCAGGAATCGTTCACCCATGT
This sequence comes from uncultured Anaerolineae bacterium, assembly GCA_965368765.1. GTDB lineage: Bacteria > Chloroflexota > Anaerolineae > Promineifilales > Promineifilaceae > Leptofilum. The sequence continues at coordinate 1,644 of CBDUOF010000484.1, forward strand.
CCCCGGGATCGCCTCTGGTGACGTGCATCAGGATGGCTGGATCGACATTGTGCTGCCACATGACACGGGACTTGGGCTTTATGCCAACCAGCAGGGACGGCGATTTGTTTTGCAGGCGATCGATATTCCTCAAATGGACAGCTACACCATTTTCAATACGGCGCTCGTCGATTTGGACAACGATGGCTGGCTTGACATTTACTTTTCCACTTATCGCCAGGGAAACTTTGTAATTTATAACGAAGACGGCCGATTTTTGGCCAACAATATGCAGCAATTGCCAAACAGCCCCAGCGTGGTTGTTACGATGGCCCCCGCATTTGGCGATATTGATCAGGATGGCGATTTGGACATCGTTTTAGGCAATTGGTCGGCGGGTATGTTAACCGATCGATCTTCCGAACTTGCCCGAAACGTTATTTTGCGCAACGACGGTGACCGCTTTACGGTCCAACATCTGGCGGGCCGTGACGGTGAGACCTTGACGACGTTGTTAAGCGATTGGAACAATGATGGATTGCTGGATCTGGTGGTTGGCAACGATTTCACCTTGGCAGACTATTACTATATAGGCGATGGAAACGGTGGGTTTCAACTCGTCACGTCCGGTGATGAGATTATCCCGTACACGACGAAAACGACCATGAGCGTCACCACAGCAGACATTAACAATGACCTGGTGGCCGAACTCTTTTCTGCGCAAATCACTTCCAATGGCCTGCCCAATATTTCATCACCTGAGAAGGTATGCGAGGAGCTAAAGGAAAGCGAAGCGCATGATGACTGCCTAAGCTTGTTTACTACACAAGAAACAATTGGAATGTCATACGAAAAGCGGGATGTTCAGGGATGCTTGAATTTGGAAGCGTCTCAAGATCGGGAGGCATGTATCGCGATGCACATTGTTTGGACCGCCTGGTGGGAAGAGAATCCGGCGCTGTGTGGCTTATTGCCACAGGGTTGGGAAAAGGCCGCCTTCATGTGTGATTTAGTCGCCAAGCAGGCGCCCCGAAATCCATCGGCTGATGATCTGCCCCAAATCACGGAGCAGAACATCCTGCTTGTGCTAGAGGACGGCCAGTTTGTGGACAGCGTGGCCGAGTTTGGTCTGGACTGGGGCGGTTGGAGCTGGAATGCCAAGTTTGCTGATTTGGACAATGATGAGTGGCAAGATCTTTTTATTGTCAACGGAATATTTATGACCCGCAAACAGACTTTGTCAAACGCTTTTTACCATAATCAGCAGGGGCAGCACTTTATTGATGAGACTGAATCTGCGGGGTTGCGGACGCTGCTGGATTTTCAGGCTTACACCTATATTGATTTTGACAATGACGGGGATTTAGATATTTTTGCCGTTCCCGCAGTCGGGCAGCTTCGGGTTTATGTCAATCACTCGACAGCCAACAACAGCATTGCATTTGAACTGAGGGATGGCATCGGCAACCATTTTGGCATCGCCAGTAAAGTGATTATTCATTATGGGGCTGAGGGGGAACGCGTCCAGATGAGGGAGATTCAGGCAAGTGGTGGCTACATTTCTTTTGATGCCCCGATTGCCTATTTTGGGCTGGGCGAATACGACGCAATTAAGCAGGTGGAAGTTATTTGGTCAACCGGAGAGCAGAGCGTGATTGAGGGACCCTTTGCAGCAGGTGCCCGCTATATTATAGCCAGAGATTAGGCAGCAACACGGCCGTATCCCGTCAACAGGCAAGACGCAAGGTTCACTCTTCATTTTAGGCAGCTGGCAGGAGCGTCTAAGGCGTACCGCGACCCATGGCATCGGCGTTGCTGCCGCCAAAGAGGGCGGTATCCAAGCTTATATGTAGTTGCTTCAATTTGGGCGCTTGCCAGGCAGCCTTTTGTGCTGCTGGTTGAATTGATTGCTCCGTCTTTGTTTGCGTGGTTTCTATTGGTCTTGTTTGGTTCACTGCATCTTCCTTTATGATTGCTCTTGTTACGATTACAAGCGTGTCGATGACATAAGATCTGGGCCGCTGCCGAAGCCAACGGCCGTATCTAGACTTACGTTCAGTTTTTTCAATTGTGGTCGCTGCCAGCGCCGTTTGCCGGTTTCTTGTCCCTCTAATTCTGTGTTCGATTGAGCTTTTGGCTGAGGTGATTTTCCCTGATTTTTCAACGCGCTTCTCCTATTTCAGTAATCTATTCCTGGACAATAAAGATGCCTGCGTCGATTATATCGCGTAATTCTTATCATGCAGCTTGCTATAGCTGGTCTGTGCAGCCCCCGATTTGCTTTAGAGAAAAAACATGCCTGCGTTTAGACCTCTCATCAGGATAGAACCGGCTTTTCGGGTCGTGTCTTTCGATTTCTCCTGTTGAATATCGGCCCAAACGGCCTGCAGCTTC
>CBDUOF010000485.1:0-3999 GCA_965368765.1 uncultured Anaerolineae bacterium
GATGAGGCCAACGCCAACATCCAGCCAAGTAGATCGCCACCATCGGCAAACCGGGTGAGGCTCCAACCGAGCAGCGGCAGAGAAATCACCATGAGCCCCCGTCCTAACCAAATGTAAGACGTACGCCGCATGCCCAAAAACGGCCGTGTATCAGAACGATACCCCGCCCACAGACTCAACGGTGACAGGAGATATCGCAAAGCAATTAGCAGGCTCACAGGCGCAGCCGGAATGCCAAACTGGGAAATCATGACCCGATTCCATATGCTCGTCACAAGAATATCACCCATGGCGGAACCAATCTGGAAGCTGCTGAGCCGCAGCAGGCGCCATGGACTAAACTTGAGCTGGTCTTGCTCATTTTCCATTGTGTTGTTCCTCATGTGCAGCCACAATTGCCAGCAACACATCATTTGTAATCGTGGTGATATTTTGGTGGATTTGCCCCCATTGAATCGGCCCTTGCGTACCGACCGTTTCCGCCATGTCATAGATCGTTTGAGACAAAAATTCTCGAAAATAGAGATATGCTCGGATGGTTTCTTCCAGTGGAAGGCCACTTTGGCGCCCGAGTCGTTCGTAATCCTGACCAATGGCTTTGGCCTCGGATCGGATCGTGTCAAGTTGAGTTTCCTGGGTCAAATATTGCAGAAATAACTGTAACAAACGGTGCCCAATTTGACGCAGGGCTTGCCGTGCCGAATCATCCAGCCGTCGATACCAACCTTCATCGTTTAGCGCACCGTCGCCAAGTTCCAGGCGGGCCCGCCCTATCATATTCTGTACCACAAGCTGGATGCCGCTGGTTTGCGATCGGTCCGGGGCAGCGGCCCGGGCGGTTACATCTTCTCGCCGGAAGCGGCGATGCCCGCCTGGCGTGCGCTGCATTGCCAGTTCACCTTTATCTCCCCAGGCACGCACGGTAGCCGGGTGCACGCCTAGCAGCTCGGCCGCCTCGCTAAGATTAATCCAGTTACTATCCATGCGAAAACTATAGCAAACTATAACATTTTGGCAAAAAGCTTAAAGATTTTTGTAGATTTTATACTTTTCGGGTGGCAGGGCAATTCAGGCGCAAATGGCTACGCGAAGAACTCGACGTATCATGACATGCCGTGTCGGTGTGTGCCGACAGATTTGGCGAAATCTGCAAGAGGTTGGTTAGGTTGCGAAAGGCAGAGAAATATCGAAGGTGGTACCTTGTCCAGGCTTGCTGTCTACATAAATGGAGCCGCCTAAGCCCTGGATAAAATCGCGGGTCCAAAAGAGGCCAAAGCCCATGCCATCACCCTCTTTGCCACTCCACCCCATTTCAAATATATGGGGCATTTCTTCGGGAAGAATTCCAATGCCGCTATCCTCAATGATGATTTGCAGCCGATCTTTGTCTCTCAAGCTGCTCTCAATGTGCAGCTTGCCAGGTTTTTTTTGTGCCAGCACCGCTTCATACCCATTTTTCAGAATAACACGGAACGCCTCGGCCAGCATGTCGGGGGCCGTTTGGACAGCGGGGAGGTCGTCGGCCAACTTTAAGCTGATGGTGAGCACGTGACCGTTGGGCATTGCAACCGTGGTGTCACAATCGGCCGTTTTTCCCCGACGCCATTTTGGAAACAGCTCACGCACCGTGCGCAACAGGCAGTCATTGAGCTGTACCGCTTTTTCGGCCGTTTGCCGCCACGGCTGATGCAAATTATCCAACAAATGTAAGGACTTTTGCACCCGATCCACCATACGATCGGTGGTCTTGGCAATCTCTTCCTGCTGGCTATCCGAAAAATCATCCAAACTGGTAAGCATATGCAAATACGTGTGGATAATGCTTAGATGATTGCTTAATCCGTGAACCGAGGCAGTGGCACTAAACGCCATCCTGCCAAATAGCTCAGCAATGCGTCGCTGTTCTTCCGCCTCCCGGTAGAGGCGGGCATTGCGGATACCGGCAGCGGCCTGCTGGCCAAAGGTAGTAAGCAAGGATGTCTCCCAGGCGCTGAAATGATCGCGGCGAGAGGCAACGAAAAGGTTGCCCACAACTTCATCTTCTACAAAAAACGGCACGGCAATAACCTGGCGAATTCCCAACATGCGCTGCGAAAAGTCGGCCAGCGGTTTGCTTACAAACGGCCGCAATAAATCATACAAATGGTCGGAGGTGAGGAATTTTTGGGGACGGCCGTCTATGCCGTTGACCGCACGCACGCTCAAATTGTTTTGGTAGCGTGGCCTGTCTAAATAGACCACCGATTTAGGACTCAGAATTGACATACCCGCCTTTCGTTCAAGGTGCGTCAAAATCTGCGGGGTGTCGTCCAGAGCATAGGCACGCACGGGGAGCGAATTACCATTTTCCAAGGTGGCAACCATCGCCCCTTCGTACCCTAGCTCCTGCACAACGGCATCGACCACACTTTGCAGGACGCGGGTTTCGTCAGTCATCCGGGCCTGAAGGCCAAAAATCACTCGCTCCAGCGACTCCATCGCCGCCAACCGATAGTTATTTTGCACGGCCGCAGCCGCCAAATTGGCAAACGCTTCCAGAAAATCAACATCCCGCCCGGTGAAGCTGTCCTGCGTCAGGACCATAATTGCGCCGACAACCTCTTTTTGCACGACAAGCGGTACGGCAACGACCTGGCTGATGCCCAGCTCGCGCTGTATTTCATCGGCAGTGGCACGATCGGTTAACGGACGTAATAAATCAAACAGCCGGTCAGAAACTAAATGTTGTTGGCTTTGGCCAGCCACCCTGCTGGCACCATTGACGGCACTTACACCTAAATTGTAGCGGTGACGCGCGTTATTGAGGTACATCAGAGCCTGCCCCGGCTCTAAGTTGACATGGCCCTGGGCAAATACTTGTTGAAGACGGCCGTACGGAACGGTAAACGCCGAAGCCCGTACATACAGCCCAAAATCATTTTCCAGCGTCGTAGCCAGGGCACCTAAACAGCCTAACCGATTGACAACGTCGTCCACAATCTGTTGCAAGACAGATTGCAAACGGGGCGAAACATGGCTGTGGTGTTTGCGGTTCAGGTGTAACACAAATTTCCTTCGCTTCTCGCGGGACGCTGTTCCTAAGACAATACGGATTGTGAGCCGGTGTCTCTATAAAGCCAGACATCCGATTCAATCAAAATCGGATGCCTTGCCACAGAACCTTCATTGTAATCATTCTCAGGAAAGAAACTGTAAAAAAGGAGAAAAAAGCGGGCAATTAGGAACTATTTCCTACCTGCCCGCCTGGTTCGTCAGAAGTTTTGTTAGAAGACGATTATCTTGTGACATACGGTGATGGCTAGTAGGCCCAACCATACGTCAACCGACAACGTTGGTCACAGCGCCGATCCCCGCTTGATCGTTTTACGACGGCCGTTCCAAAATATGGGTCACGATAGTGGCGCCGCTGCCACCAATGTTTTGTGCCATAGCCAGCCGGACATCGGGAATTTGAGCGGCCCCTGCCTCCCCACGAAGCTGAAGTGTGGCTTCAGCCAGTTGGTATAGGCCCGTTGCGCCGACGGGGTGTCCACGCGCTTTTAGGCCGCCCATCGTACAAATAGGAATACGGCCGTCTGGAAAAATGGCTCCGTCTTGAGCCAACCGGACCCCCTGACCCCGTTCGGCAAAGCCGGTGGCTTCCAGCGAGAGTGCCGCCATTATGCTAAATGCATCGTGCAGTTCAAAGAGATCAATGTCGTCTGGGCCCACCTTAGCCTGAGCATAGGCCCGCTGCACAGATTGCTCAGACGCCTTTAAGCTCAGCATGTCGTGCCGGTCGTGCACCGCCAGGGTATCCGTGGCAGAGGCAGAGCCGATGACGCGCACCGCTGCTGGGGCCTTTTCGGCTGGCACCAGCAGCAGCGCGGCAGCACCATCCCCAATGGGGGAGGCATCGAATAAACTGATGGGATCGGCCACAACGCGCCCTTTCTCGTAGGTGTGCTGCGTGATAAGCTGTTGGAACATGGCGTTGGGATTTTTGGCGCCGTTGGCGTG
>CBDUOF010000486.1:0-3963 GCA_965368765.1 uncultured Anaerolineae bacterium
GCCTGCGCCAATTCGGCCAGCGGCGTATGCGGCAGCAATGAGTTTATCACTTTGCCCGTGAGCGTAGGCACCTCGGTGTATCGCGCCTGGTGCAGCCGAATTTCGGCCAGCAAATTGTTGAGCGCAAAGGTTTGGTCCATGCCATCGTACTTTAGGCAGCGATCCATGGCCTGTGTCGCCAAAATATCGGCCTGATTAAATTCCCCCAAGCGCAGCAGGATTCTGGCCCAGGCAACCGAAATGGAAACGGCCGTTTCCCAGCCAGCCTTTCCGCCCAACGCCTCTACATAGTGCGCCACCTGCTTATAAAATTCTGCCGCGCTGCGATAATTGTGCTGCGTCACAGCTTCTTCTGCCGCCGCCAGTGCATATTTGAAGCCATCTTCAACCTGGTTGGTTTGGCTAAAATGGTAAGCTAAAATGGGATATTGGGTGGGCATCAGCTCATCATCCGCCAGGCGGATGATCAGTTCTGCAATGGTGGCATGGAGCGCTTGCCGGCGGGCGTAGGTTAAGCTTTGGTACACAACCTGATGAATGAGATTGTGCTGGAAAAGATACGTCGAAACCATTCCGGATGAAAGCTGCTGCACCACTTCTAGTTCTATTAGCTCGTCCAGCAACAAGACGGCCGTTTCCCGGGGCACCCCTGGCGTAATGGCCACCAACGTCGCTAAATCAAATTCCCGGCCGATGACAGAGGCGGTTTGCAGCAGGCTGCGAGCCACTGCGGGCAGCTGATCAAGCCGGGAAAGCAGCAGGGTATGAATCGTGTCCGGCACCGGGACCTGGGCCAATTTTGCTTCATCAATATGAATACGGCCGTCGCCATATTTGTTCTGATCCACCACAACCACATCCAGCGCCAACATCAGCTGCAGGGTTTCTTCCAGAAAAAGCGGATTTACATCAGATTCCCGTCCTTGTCGATCGCGCAGGCCCATTCGCTGCTCCACGCTCTTTGGCAACTGGTCGGTGCCCAGCCGCGCCTGAATCAGCTGCCGGGCTTGCTGGGGCGTAAAATCCTTCAGCTCAATTTGATAGCTACCAGGGTGGGAAAGCGTATGAAAGGAAAAGGTTGTCCCAGAACGGTAGGTCACTAAGAGCAGTAGGGGCAAGCTCTCTGCCTGTTGGGCTAGGGCATCCAGCAAATCTAGCGACGCCTGATCGGCCAGATGAATATCCTCTAGCACAATCAGTAGCGGCCGTTCCGCTACGGCCACCCTGATACTTTGTTGTACCAGCTTAAATAAGCGCATTTGTCGCACCATCGCGGGTGCATCCACCAAAAATGCCGTGGCGCGCAGCGGTGCGCCCAGCAATTCGCGCCATAAATTTACCCCGTTCGTTATGTGGGGGGTCAACTGCTGTACACCTGCCGCAACCCGATCCAAATGCTCCTCTCCGGTCATCTCGCCATTCAGCTCAAAAAAGTCCCGCCAAACAGATACCCACGGCGCATAGGTGACATCCGAGGTGTGCTGCTGGCACACGCCTACCAAACCGCGCCCCCCGGCTTCTAGCCAATGACGCACGCCAGCGGCTAAAAAGGGCATCTGCCCGCTGCCAAATGAACCGCGAATAGCCACAAGCCCGCCCTGGCCCTGCAGAGCTGCCGTCATCCGCCGAAATAGCTGCCCCAGCTCTTTGTCTCGCCCGGCGGGCGGCTGCTGCCATTGCTGAAAACGAGACTGCGCCTGAGTAACGGCCGTTTGCTCACCGACCACCTGGTAAATCGAAACGGGCTCTCCATGCCCTTTGAGCGCCACCGGAGACAACGGCTGGCAGGCAATTTGAGCCTGAACCCGAACGGCCGTCTCTGCATCCACGATAATTTCGTCTGGCGGGCAAATTTGCGTGAGCCGCGCCGACAAGTTGACCATCCGCCCCACGACCGTGTATTCCCGCCGATTTAATGACCCAATTGCCCCGGCAAACACCCGCCCTACCGTCAACCCAATCCGCTGGCCGTTAATGAAATCTGGCCGCTTCTGCTGCATGGCCAAAGCGCAACGCAGCGCCTGTTCTGGCGCATCTGGGGCAATCGGCGCCCCAAACAAGATATGAAGCTGATTGCCCTTGTCTCCTGTTAACACGCGATTGACCCGGCTGTTGGGGCCGCCATACCGCTGCACCATCTGCCAGGCCCAATGGTAATAGCGTTGCAGCTGTTCACCAGCCAACGGCTGGCTAAAGTCAATTCCTTCGAACTGGACAAACATGGAGGTAACGGAACGATGTTCGGAAATAGATTGACTCCCGCGATCCTGCAACCGTTCAAAAAGTGCGGGAGAAATAAAGGCGGGAACGGCCGAAATCAAGCGCATGAGCGCAGGCGGCTCATAGGCCTCCCAAAAGAACCCTTCCTGGGCATTCGGCACGGGGGGCAGCTCAGCAACGACACGAAACGGTTCACTTGCGGGCAAATTGGCAGCTCTTAGGACGGCAGCACTGGCGACAACCTGGCTGGCTTCTGCCTGCTGTTGGGCAGCCGCCGCTTCATCAACGGCCGTACCGGCCAACACAAACTCGCGATGTTCATCCGCCCCGATAACCATTTCCAGGCAACGGCCGTAAGCCACCCCGATCTTAAGCGAAAGTGTGAAGTGTCCCTCCCTTGTCTCTGTCTGAGCGGCATTGGTCTGGGCGAATTGGGTGTGCATCAGACGCTGCATGAATTGGGCTGTAGCCAGCGCCCGCGAGGCTGCCCGCCCATCACTATCCGGGAAGTAGCACATCATGGCATCGCCATGAAAATGACTCACGGCACCCCCCGCATCGTGAATCACATTGATAAGGCCCGTAAAGGTCATCAGCAACGTACGGCTGAGCGCTTCAGTCCCCCGCGCCCCATCAATGGCCAATGACTCTGCCATGCCGGTAAAGCCAGATAAATCGGCAAACATGGTAGCGGCCGTAATAGGCTTCGCCTCGCCAGGCAACAGCGGGTCATCTTGTAGAATACGTCGGGCTAATGTCCTGGGGATATATGCAGCCAGCCTCTGAGCCAACATGCGTAAATGCTGGCCAGAGGCTCCATCTAATGTGGTCTGATTCAAGAGTGATAAACTCATGGCTACGGTGAATTATAAAGGATAGCGTTGGGAAACATACAGTCCTTACGAGCTATTAATGTCGGCAAATCATTTGTGGTTATTTCCCCGGAAATGTACGACCTCTTTATCACGACCAGAATGACGCCCCGGAACCAAACCCGCCAGAAGCGACCGCGCTGCGTCGCAGCCTGCGGACTATGGGACAATGAAGGCCTCATCGGGTGCGCTAGCGGCTTTGTGGCACTCCAGGAACCGCCTCACGTAGGAAAATAGACCGGGCTGCGCTAAACTAGAGGGAATGGTCAATGGTTCGTCCTCTTCTCCACCAGAAAATGAGTCTGTTGCCCGGCAAACGGCCGTTGGCTCATCCTACACCATCATTGCCTCTGGCATCACCCTAGTTATTGGCTTTGCGCGATCCATTATCCTGGCGCGGCTGCTCTTCCCGGAAGATTTTGGCCTGTTTGCCCTGGCCTTCTTTTTTGTACGCCTGCTAGAGCGCGTACAGATGTTTGGCTTTACCGCCGCCTTCATTCACAAACATCGGCATAGTCAGGCAGAAGCAGCTGCCCACTTCTTGTTACGCCTGGCGTCGGCGCTTTTGGTCCTCGCTTTGGCACTGCTGCTTACCCCTGTACTGCCCCGCTTTTACCCTGGTGAACCGCTGCTTGGCCCAGTCATTGTGATGTTGGCCATCATACGCTTTGTCACGGCGTTCAACGCCACGCCAAAAACCATTCTGACGAAACAACTCCAATTTCGACGTATTGCCGTCTTAAAGGTTGGCGGTTCATTGCTGGCTTTTGGCTGGGCACTTTGGCTGGCTCAGGCGGGATATGGCATCTGGGCGTTGGTGGCTCAGGAAGCCAGCCTGAGCATCATTGATTTCTTCGGGCTATGGCTATTA
>CBDUOF010000487.1:0-3943 GCA_965368765.1 uncultured Anaerolineae bacterium
TTGGCATTGCCCCAGGGCAAGATGCCTTTTACCAATGGGATGTCTTTTTTACACTGGTCTGGGGAACTCGCTCGGCATTACAGTTTGGCCTGGTGGTGACGTTGAGTACGGCCGTGTTTGGTATTCTCGTTGGGTCAATTAGCGCCTACCTGGGCAGCTGGCCCAATCGCCTCGCTTTGGCCATTACAGACGCTTTCCTCGCCTTCCCCGTTCTCGCCGCTATTTGGGTCATTCAGCGGACGCTCTTTACGGCAATCTTCAACCCATTTTTGGAGCCAGAAACGCTCCGCTGGTGGGAATCGATTCTGTATACCCTAAAAATAAGCCCCCTCATGGTGGGCCTCATTCTGTTCTCATGGATGCCTTACGCACGGCTCATCAATAGCGCCATTGCCCAGCTCAAGCAAGCTGAATTTGTCACGGCGGCTCGCTCAATGGGCGCCACCGGTTGGCGCATTCTTTTTCGCCACATGCTGCCCAGCGCCATTGCCCCCACCATTGTACTGATGGCACGGGATATCGGCGGCATGGTCATTTTGGCGTCTGCGCTCATCTTTATAGGCTTTGGCGGCGAGGTGGCCTGGGCAATTGTGCTGGTGGGCTCGCGTGATTTTGCGCTCGGGCTGGGGGGTAATCCTTTTGTCTACTGGTGGACGTTTATTCCAATCTCCGGGGCAATTACGCTCTTTGCCCTGGGCTGGAACTTGCTGGGCGATGGCCTAAACAAGGCAATGAACCCCCATTTGAAGTGATGGTTAGTCCCTAGGTGCACCCTGCAATTGTCATTTTGAGCGCAGCGAAAAATCCCTCTAAATCTAAATAGCAAGAAGGTTATCTACCAGCAAACCGATCGCTGTAATTAGGTATCAGCGATGCTTCGGAGGACCTCAGCAAGAGAGAATTCTAGTTGTTCACATACGTCCTTGCTCCAGCAAAGGTTTCTCGCAAATTTGCCACCGCCTGTACATCATCGACGTAGACGCCATTGTGGCTGCGCGAGGAGTGAATAAGCTGCCAGCCGCCCAGGCTAACCCCTACGTGGGTGATGCGGCGGTGGCCGTTTGGGCTGGCAAAGAAGAGCAAATCACCTGGTTGAAATGGTGGCTCAACGACACGGCCGTTTTCAAACTGCATATCGGCGTCTCGCAGCAGCGCAATGCCAGAGAGGTGGTGTACCATTTGGGCAAATCCTGAACAGTCAATGCCATAGCCAGAGCTGCCACCCCACAGGTAAGGGACGCCTGTAAAGGTGTGGGCATCGGCTACCAATCGCTGGCGGAGCTGCGGTTCTGGCAGGGTGGGCAATGGCAAGGAACGTAAGCCCCGGCAAGGCAGCCAGCCAGTCACTTCCCCAACCAGGTCAATACACGCCCAGCCATTTTGCTCTTGTGTCACCGTTACGGCCGTTCCCCCCAGCAGGCGGCTGGCCAGCGGGGCATCGGCAAAGGGCGCCAGGTGCAGCAAGGCAACCGGCTCGGTGGCCAGATGGGTGGGTTTGGCAGCTGCCACCGATGCCAGGTAGGGTCGGTAGACCCAGCCCAGGTACCCATCTGGCTGTCGGACAAACGCCCAGGAATCCTCGGTTCGGAGCAGTTCTACTGTCTGCCCATTCCGCAGCTGGCTATCTAAAGTAGAGGCAAACCCCGGCTTGCTGTGCAGCCCGGTGATGGTGGTGTTTACAGCCAGGTAAACTGGACTATTCTGTCGCAGCACGTGGAGGTTCGTTTCCGCCCCGGGAAAAGCGTTTTGAACGGCCGTTGCTGTAGCAGCGTCCAGCACGGTACCACTTAATTGAATGCGCCCATTTGCCTCCGCTGCCGTTACATCACAAAGTTGGGTGCGCCTGTCGCTAAACTGTGCCAAAATCTCTTGCAAGGCCTGTTCTATTTGATTGTCCATCGAGCTACCTCCACGTTTTTATAAATTGTATGCGGGGAACGACCAGTGCGCCATCCCAATCGACTCCCCTGTAACAAGCCTCACAGAGCAGTGGAGTAAGATTCTATACACTGAAGAATACATTTGGCAAACAGAGAGCAACGACTCACAATTGTGAAGAGGTGAAAATGACGAACGATTTTTGGCGGGCATCCAGGGTGTTGGGCGCGATCGTCTTGATATTGATTGCCTTCGCCTGCGCGGAACCAACAGTTGATACCGCGTCTGGCATTGTGTCTCAGGCAGCAACGGCCGTTCCAACCACAACCACATCACCCACACAACTTTCCCCGACTGAGCTGCCGCCAAGCGTCACGCCTGTGTCCACGAAAACGGCCGTTCCCGACCCAACGGTTACGGCGTCTCTAGCGGCAACCGTCACCATGATGACGACACTGGAAGACCCTGATCCCCTCTTCCCCATTGGCGCTACGGCAAACTGGACAGAAACCAGCGACGTTATCGGCATTGATGGAGAGATTGAGTTTATTTCAGCCACGCAGTTGGTCATTCGCAACTTTGTTTTTTTGGCAGCGGAGGCTCCTGGGGTGGATATTCGTCTGGGGGTTGGGGATGATTTTGCCGATGGCGTAGGCGTATCGCTGCGCGACATTACTGGCAAAACTTATGAAGGACGCAGCCTAACCCTCACCATTCCTGCCGCGGCCTTTGACGGCCGTTCCTTTGATTCGATCGCTGTCTTCTGCTTTGACACGGGTGACATGTTTGACTCTGCATTGGTTCAGCTGCCGTAAAGTTGGGTATTTGGGTGCAGGGCGGCCCAGGCAAACCAAAAAATCTCATGCCCGGGCAGCGGCGTAAGCTGCGTGCCGGTCAGTGGACCAGCGACGGCCGTTCCCAGCAAGGTCCACTCGCTGCCCGTTTCCTCATCGACAAATCTTTCGCCCCACACCCTAAACGTCAGCAATGCTCCCGCCACCTCCCGACTGAAAACGGCTGCGCTCCCGACCGCTTTTGATTCACTAATCTGCTGATTGTACAAAGGTGATTTCGTGCCCGCCTGCCAAAAAACGACTAGGGGCTGGTCGGCAAACTTCCCATTTAGCGCCCCTGCATCTTCCAATATAGAAAACGGATACGCGATTGCTTCCCCGGCCAGTTCCAGGCCAATGATCCGCATTTTGGGATGAAGGCGTGTGTCCAGTTCGCCATCATAAAACTTGGTGCCCTGGCTTACCAGCGAATCATAATTTATATACGGGTTTTCGCCGTAGCGGCGGTCGAAGCCGGTAAAAATGGACAGCACCTCGCCAACGGGGAATTGGGTTTTGAACTCATGCCAGGCAACAATTTGGCTGGGCAGCAGGTGCAGCTGTGTCCCCGTCAACTTGCCGACAACGGCCGTTCCTGTGAGCTGCTGCCACCAGGATTCTGTTTGCCGATCGTACATCACTAAATTTGCATTATGTAACACGCCTGTGGTGCCAAACTCAAGTACTTGCCCATTGATGCTTCGCTCAAAAGCCAGCCCGGAATTACACAGCGGGCAGTAGGTAATGACTACAGAACGGCCGTTTAGCTCATCATTCACAATCTCATGCCACAGCAAAATGGAAAGTGGATAGGCCCGCGTCGTGCTGTCTAGCTGCAAAACCAGCACCGGTTCTTGATCTGTCAGCCAGGTGTTGGCGCTTTCAATCGTTTCGACCGTCGGTGCATCAATCGAGGCAATGCGGTCTCGCCCCACGCCGCCATAGCGAAATGCTTCAATTGGCACAGCGTGTTGGCAAAAATCCGTATGGGGCCAGGAGGCGACAGCAAATTGGCGATCTTCAGGTGGGGGAACGCAAGACGGAACGGCCGTTGTTGCTTTTGCTACCAACTCTTCCGCCGGATGCCTACAGGCTGCTATCAGAAAAAGTAGTAACAGAGGATATCTATATCGCCAGTACATAACAACAGTATAGTCGCCAATCCCGTTGCGAACGGTAGCCATACTTACGCCAAACACACCATTTTTACAGCATTACAACGATATGATTAC
>CBDUOF010000488.1:0-3917 GCA_965368765.1 uncultured Anaerolineae bacterium
GCAGCCGCGCGTGGAATCATGTCAGGCTACGTTGGAAAGCTATTGGGTAGTGGGCAAACCAGCAGCCAACGGCTCGCACCTACCTCTCTCATTGAGCCGCTTAGCCAGCGTGAGCATGAAATTCTTCGTCTGTTGCAAACAGAATTGTCTGGGCCAGAGATCGCCGCTGAACTGATGGTTGCGTTAAGTACGGTGCGCACCCATACGAAGGGAATCTACAGCAAGCTCAATGTCAATAATCGGCGAGCAGCAGTCAATCGTGCCATTGAACTCGGCTTGATATAACCCCAAAACGCACAGTTAAACAAAACATCTCGAAACTCGGCCACAATTCTCTGGCGTAGTGTAGCGCTGTCTCCATTTATCCCCACGTAAATCCCCACATATGGGGAAGACCGCTCCCCACATTCATTTGTATATTGTCCTCCATCAAGCAAATCACAGAAAGCAGTTTGAAAATCGAAGGGCGATTTCTCTATGAGTTGCTCAAGTAAAAGCCAATTTCCCGCTCATGCCAACTCAAAATTCTTATTGGTTTTTGGTCTTTACACACAATTCCAAACACAAATTTTTAAAAAAGGAGCGTGACAAATGAACAAAAAGAATAATACCGTAATCGAGAAGCGCAAAATGAAGATGACGGCCTCCAGCCTCATGCGTCTGGCCGGGCTGTCTGCCATCCTGGCCGGGCTGTGCTTCGTCATCGTGGGGATATTCCATCAAGAGAATGTTCCTTCAGCCGTTACCACGGCCACCTGGGTAAACGTCCACATTGTGGCGGTTGCCATGGGCTTCTTTGGCCTGTTTGGCATGGTAGGGATTTATGTCCGGCAAGCGGAAAAGGCTGGCTGGCTGGGTCTGGTTGGCTTTGTCCTGTTTACTAGCTGGCTGGGGCTCATGATGCCCTTTTCTTTCATGGAAGCATTTATCCTGCCGCACCTGGCGGTTGAATTGCCAACCTTTGTGGCCGGCTTCCTGGGCATGTTTAGCGGAATTGTCAGCGAGATCGACCTTGGGATTCTCCCAACGCTTTGGAAGATATCCGACCCCATGTATCTCCTAGGTCCTCTGTTGTTTGGTATTGCGACATTCCGCGCTGGCATTCTGCCACGCGGGGCGGGTGTTGTGTTTATCTTGGGCGCTACGCTGGCTCCCGTTGGGGCACTGCTTGTTCCCCCAGCGTACCAATCCATGGTGATGATCCCAAACGGAGTTGCCCTGGCATGGCTGGGATACGCGCTCTTTTCCGAGCGTCAAGAGAAAACATCTGAATCTTTTTCCGGCCAAAAAGCTGTCACGCTGGAATCGGGCCAGGTTGCCTGAGATTGCAGGAGATAGACAAGTGCTCACGCGACCACTTGTCTATCTGAACTGTGAAAATTCCTCCAAGGAGTGAAAGATGAAAATTAATACCTACCATAATGACCAGGCGCGTGATTTGACGCAGAAAACAAAAATGAGAAGCAGAAAAGGGACGGCCGTATGGCTGGTGCCCACCCTGATTCTGCTCAGCATCATTCCGCTCATTTTCGGCGTCCTGCGACTAAAAGAGTTGGCAAGCGGTGCGGAAATCACAGCGGAGAATGCACGCTTCTTTGCCTCGCCTTTACCTGTGGTGCTACATATCGTTGGTGCTGGCATTTATGCTATTTTTGGCGCAGGCCAGTTTGTGAGTCGTCTTTGGAAACGTGGTAATAAGTGGCATCGTCGGGTTGGGCAAATTCTGGTTCCATGTGGACTCATCGTGGGGCTTTCGGGGCTGTGGATGACAATCTTTTACCCCCGCGCGGAAGATGCCAGTGACCTTCTATATGTGCTGCGGCTTTTGTTTGGGGCGGGCATGGTTCTGGCGATTGTCCTGGGCTTTGTTGCCATCCGCCAGCGGGACATCCCGCGACACAGTGCCTGGATGACCCGCGCCTATGCCATTGGGCTGGGCGCAGGCACACAACTATTGACCGGGCTGGTAGGGGCAGTGATCCTGGGGACGCCAAATGAATTTGAAAATGCAGTTTTAATGGGCGCAGCCTGGGTGATTAATCTGGCTGTGGCTGAATGGGCTATCTATCGACAGTCAGCTAAAAACGGCCGTTTTCCATCCGCAGCTGTTTCTGATATGCAGTGAGAACATTCGCACATTTTTATAAATATAAGGAAAGGTGTAGCAATGAAAGCAATTGTAGCGACGCGATATGGGTCACCTGAAGTACTTCAACTGAGGGAGGTTGAGAAACCAACGCCAAAAGATAATGAACTATTGATCAAAGTGTATGCCACCAGCGTGACAGCCGGAGATTGTCGAATGCGCAGCTTTACGGTTCCTCCCCTGTTCTGGATACCTGCCCGGATCACGCTGGGCATCACAAAGCCCAAACAGCCAATCTACGGCATGGAGCTTGCCGGTGAAGTAGAAGCCGTTGGCAGCGCCGTGACGCGGTTCAAGGTGGGCGATGAGGTATTTGCTTCGACGCTTACGCAGAATTTTGGCGCTTACGCTGACTATAAATGCTTGCCGGAAGCGGCGATGGTAGCGATCAAACCAGCCAACATGACGTATGAAGAGGCAACGGCCGTTCCCATTGGCGCGACGACTGCATTACGCCTGCTGCGCAAGGGAAATATTCAGCGCGGACAAAAAGTTTTGATCTATGGCGCATCGGGAAGCGTGGGGACCTATGCGATTCAGCTTGCCAGGTATTTTGGGGCAGACGTGACCGGCGTTTGCAGCACCGCGAACCTGGACATGGTGCAATCGCTGGGAGCCGATCACGTCCTTGATTACACAAAAGAGGATTTTGCAACCAGAGAAGAGCAATATGACATTATCTTTGATACCGTTGCGAAATTCCCCAAATCAGCCTACGCCAAAGCGCTCGCCCCGAATGGGAATTACGTGACGATTGCCAGACTGAGCTCGAAAGAAAGTTTGGCAAATCTAATCTTCATCCGCGAGTTGATTGAAGCCGGGAAAATTCAAGCGGTGATTGATCGCTGCTATCCACTTGAACACATGGTTGAGGCGCACCGCTATGTCGATGCAGGCCATAAAAAAGGGAACGTTGTCATCGCTGTGGGACGCAATAATGCCAGGTGAACCGAGTACAAAATCTGACGTGGCGCAGCCCATGATTTACCAAATCAGGCTCCAAGGCCATCTGAGTCAGCAGTGGCTGGATTGGTTTGAAGGGTTGAGCATCCTGTTGGAGGCCGATGACAGCACGCTTTTGACGGGGCCTATCGTTGATCAAGCTGCGTTGCATGGTGTTCTCAAAAAAGTCCGTGATTTAGGCATGCCTTTGCTTTTAGTAAATTTTGTAGAATCCAGTGCAAATAGGGAACTATAAATAGGTGCATCATGCATAGTTACCTTCTTCTTTTCGTACAAGCCACTCTTATGGGGCTTGGGGCAACGCTGACTTTTGATTTGTGGGGGTTGTTTCTGAAACATGCTTTTAAGATTGCCCCCTCTAACATGTGTCTCATTGGGCGCTGGCTACGATACATGCCAGAACGCGCTTTCAAGCAGACAAGCATTGCCGCTTCGCCTCCCAAAAGTGCAGAGTGTACGGTAGGATGGCTGGCCCATTACGCGATTGGGGTCACCTTTGCCGTTGCTTTTGTGGCGATTGTCGGATCTGACTGGCTTCGATACCCCACCTTGTTTTGCCCACTTCTTTTCGGTATCGGCACCGTTATTGCCCCTTTTTTCATTCTGCAGCCTGCACTTGGGCTGGGGATTGCCGCGGCGAAGACGGCAAATCCGGCCCAGGCCAGAATTCGAAGTCTGATGAATCATATGGCATTTGGCTTGGGGCTTTATCTGTTGGATGCACCGCCCATTGATGAGGCACTCACCTTTTTACTGGAACATCTGCCGACGCAGATGCATTTGGTAATGACCACGCGCCAGGACCCGC
>CBDUOF010000489.1:0-3911 GCA_965368765.1 uncultured Anaerolineae bacterium
CTGTAATTTGCCGATCTTGTTCCCCTCACCCGAGGCGCAGCGGCCCGAACGAAGTGCCGTTTCCTCTGAAAATAATGCCTCTAAAAGTTGCTAAATCTCCGCCTGCTTTCGCGCCGCTAATCCGCTTCATCCCTCGCACGTAACTGTACGCTATGTTAGAATCGCCCCTGTGAACGAGATCGATTATTTGGTGATTGGGCATATTACACGGGACATTACGCCGGATGGCAATCTGGTGGGTGGTACCGTCTCGTACTCGGGGCGAACTGCCCATGCGCTGGGCTGCAATACGGCCGTTCTCACCAGCTGCCAGCCAGGCTACGAAGGGCTGGCGGCATTGGCCGATCTTCGGGTGGAGGTGGTTCCCTCTGAGCACACCAGTACCTTCGAAAATATCTATGAGGCAAACGGCCGTATCCAGATGCTCTACACCGTGGCTGCTCCCATTACCGCGAAGCAGGTGCCTGCCACTTTGGACAATCCATCTGTGGTGCATCTGGGTCCCCTGACGAATGAAGTCGAACCTGAAATACTGTATCAGTTTCCCCACAGCATCATTGGGATGACACCACAGGGGTGGCTAAGACGCTGGACGGAAAACGGTCGTGTTTATGCGCGTGAATGGCCAGAGGCGGAACGGTATTTGCCGTCGGCTGACGTAGTGATTCTAAGCGAGGAAGATTTGCTCGACGATGACATGCTGCCCCGCTACCGACGATTGTCGCAGCTGCTGATTCTGACAGAAAGCGCCCGAGGCTGTACCGTGTTTATGGGTGACGAAGTGCGCCAAATTTCTGCGCCCCGCGTGCCTTTGGTGGAGCCCACTGGCGCAGGCGATGTCTTTGCTGCGGCTTTTTTAACCCGGTACTGGCAGAACAACCGCAATCCATGGCAGGCAGCCGAATTTGCTAACTTTGTAGCCGCACAATCGGTCACCCAAATTGGGCTGGACGCCAAAATCAATTTGATTCAAACAACGATTCAAAAAAACATGCGATTATCTGACGACACGATGACACAACGTGTAATTGGATAAATAGGTGATTGGATAATTAGGTAATTTTTTTATGACAGCAAAAATTTACGCAGTGGCTAACCAGAAAGGAGGGGTGGGTAAGACCACAAGCGTGATTAACCTGTGCGCCTTCCTGGCCTCTAGCGGACGGCGCGTATTAATGATTGATTTGGACCCACAAGCCAATGCTACCTCTGGCCTGGGCTTTGAAAAATACGATCTGAAACTTTCTACGTATGATCTGCTGCTGGAAACGGCCGTTTTCGACGACATCCTGCTGCAACACAAGGAGTACAAGTTAGACATCTTGCCGTCTCACCCCACGTTGGCAGGCGCTGAGGTGGAGTTGGTCAATGCCATTGGACGCGAGTACCGTTTGCGGAATGCCTTGGCGGCTATAGACGATCGTTACGACTACATCCTCATCGACTGCCCGCCTAGCCTCAGTATGCTCACCGTCAACGCCCTCACCGCTGCTAAAGATGGCATTATTATCCCCGTGCAGTGCGAATATTTGGCGCTGGAAGGGCTAACCCAGCTCACCCAAACCATCGAGCTGGTGCAAAAATACCTCAATCCCAATTTGGCAATCCGTGGCCTTATCATGACCATGTATGACAGCCGCACCAATCTTAGCCGTCAGGTGGTGGAAGAAGTCCGCAGCTACTTTCCTGGCAGAGTGTTCCGCACTATCGTGCCGCGCAACGTGCGGCTCAGCGAGGCACCCAGCTTTGGCCAGCCTATCAATCTCTATGCGCCCAATTCGCCTGGTGCGGTAGCTTACAAGGTGCTGGCGGCCGAACTGGTAAAAGGCGACATGACGGCAAAATCAACAGCGACGGGGGTGGCAGCGTGAGTAAAAAACGTGGACTTGGTCGCGGTTTAGGTGCATTGATCCCCAGCGATCACACAGCCTCCGTGGAAGAGGGAGGCGTTAAAGTGGTGCCGGTGACGGCCGTATCTCCCAATCCCCATCAGCCCCGTAGTTTCATGGATGAGCAAAAATTGGCGGAATTGTCCGACTCAATCAAGGAGCATGGTCTCATTCAGCCACTCATCGTGACCCAGGGAGAGGGTGGGTATGTGCTAATTGCCGGGGAGCGACGCTGGCGAGCTTGTCAATTGGCTGGCCTGCAAGAAGTGCCCGTTGTTGTCAAAGAAGCTACGCCTCAAGAGATGCTGGAACTGGCTATCATCGAAAATGTACAGCGCGCCGACCTGAATCCGCTGGAAGAAGCGTACGCCTACCAGCAGTTGGCCGAGGATTTTGGCTTTACCCATGAGCAGATTGCCCAACGCATGGGCAAGGGGCGCACAACCATTACCAACTTGATTCGCCTGTTGGGATTGCCGCAAAACATTCAGCAAGCTGTGGCAGACGGCCGTATCAGCGGCGCACATGGTCGTGCGTTGCTTCCCCTGCCCAATGAAACCATGCAAACCAACGTCATGAACGACATCATTAAGTTCAACCTTAGCGTACGCCAGGTGGAAGGTCGCGTCACCAATTTAATGGCTGCCAAAAAGCCCAAATCCAAACCTCGTTCTGGATTACCCGTAGAATTGGAGGCGTTGCAATCACAGTTTCAGGAGTCACTCGGCACCAAAGTCAACATCGAAACCAGCGGCAAAAGCAAGGGGCGCGTCATCATCCACTACTACTCCGATGAAGAGCTGCAAGCCGTCTATGACGCCATCATTGGCGAAGAGTAACCGACTTTAACTGTCATTTCGAAATCCTCCAGGAAATCCCTCTAAAGAGAATCATTGATTACCTCATGCCAGTTGGAGAAGCACAAAAAAAGAGGTTAAAATCGAGGTCAAGATGAAACAGTCTATTGTCCACATTGCCCTGGTTGTAAGTGATTATGACGAGGCAATTGCTTTTTATACCCAAAAGCTTAATTTCGAGCTAATTGAAGACACTTACCAACCTGAGCAGGATAAGCGATGGGTCGTGGTTGCTCCGCCCGGTTCCTCTGGCACAACCTTGCTGTTAGCCAAAGCCTCCAGACCAGAGCAAGCGCCGTTTGTTGGCAATCAAGCTGGCGGACGGGTTTTCCTCTTTCTTAACACTGATGATTTTTGGCGGGATTATCAAGCAATGGTTGCCAAAGGAATCAACTTTGTCCGGGAACCCAGTGTGCAAGAGTACGGTACGGTGGCGGTGTTTGCAGATTTGTATGGCAATCTTTGGGATTTACTTCAACTAAATCAGGCTCATCCCCTCGTCAAACGATTGAGCTAGGAACTAGAAAAATTGATGAATAACAAGCAACTGATTCAAGAAAAAGTGGCACAAGCGACGCAAATCCTTAATGAGTTTGATGTGGATGTGTGGCTAACCTTTGTGCGCGAAACAACCTTGTCACCCGATCCGGCGCTGGAGCTGATTGCCGATGTCGATGTCACCTGGAAATCGGCCTTTATGCTGTGCCGCGATGGGGCGCATGTGGCCATCATCGGCCGTTTTGATAGCGAGAACGTGGAGCAGTTGGGCGTTTACCCGCAAATCATTGGCTATGACCAGGGCATTGCCAAGCATATCCGTGCCGTCCTGGCCGAGAAAGCCCCGCGCACTATTGCCATCAACTACTCAGACAACGATGTGGCGGCCGATGGCCTAAGCCACGGCCTGTACCGTAACTTGCAAACCATTTTGGCCGATACGCCCTTTGCTGACCGGCTTATCTCGGCAGAACAAATTATTGCGGCGCTGCGTGGTCGCAAAAGTCCGGCTGAGGTTGAACGGGTGAGAACGGCTGTTCTCACCACAGAAGCCCTCTTCGACGAGGTAGAACAGTTTGCCAAACCGGGCATGACCCAGCGCCAGATTGCTGAATTTGTTCAGGGGCGCATTGACGAGATGGGCTTGGGCTACGCCTGGCCCAAACCG
>CBDUOF010000490.1:0-3909 GCA_965368765.1 uncultured Anaerolineae bacterium
GAGTGGTTTGAGATTGCCAATGTCGGCACGGCCGTTCTCGACTTGAGTGATTTAAAAGTGGGTGACGAGGAGCAGTCAGGCGGAGGCGAGGGGATGCGCCGTTTTCCAGCGGGCACCCAGCTGGCACCAGAACAGGCGTTGGTTGTGGCCCAAACGGCCGTTGGCTTCCGCGCCCTCTTTGGCACCAACCCAGACTTTGAGCTAACCGATTCTGACCCCGATATCCCCGACATGCGCAATTATCTGCTGTGGGCGACGGGTGACATTGCTCTGGCCAACGACGGCGACGAAGTGGTGCTGCTCAACGAGGGAAATCTCATTATCGACAGCGTGAACTATGGTGACCGGGACACGTTTTTTGTGCCGGCGGTAACGGCCGTTTTCCAGGCCCAAAGCATCGAGCGCAACCCCGCCAACTGCGATACCGATACCGCCACCGACTGGCAGCCGCAGGAACAGCCCACCCCCGGCGCCGTGCAATTCGACGACGCTTGCCGCGCCCCACTCAACCCCGCTGAGCTGGAAGCGTTGCCCCCTATCGGCACCATTCAGGGCGCGGGCGAGGTGGCCGCAGCCATTAACCAAAACGTAACGTTTCGCGGCATCGCCACCGGCATTTATGAAGATCGCAATGCCAGTGGCACCACCTTTTACACCGCCTTCGTGCAAGACATTCCCGGCTTTGAAGATGGCGATCCGACCACGTCTGACGGCATCGCGCTGTTTTTGGGGCGGACACGGCCGTCTTTTCAGCCCGGCGATCAGCTGCGAATTTCTGGCCTTGTCACAGAGTTCTTTGGCCTGACGGAACTGGACGACAATGGGTTGGAAATTCAGGTAGAGCTGACCGATCAGCCACTGCCCGACCCCATCTTAATTGATCCGCCTGCTGCGACCGATGCGCTGCTGGCCTACTTTGAACCGTTGGAAGGGATGCGGGTGCAGCTGGCTGATCCGGCGCGGGTGGTTGGGGCGACCTTCAGCACCTGCGGCTTTGCCGTGGTCTCGCCCTCTGTAGCCACACCGCGCATTTTTCGTCGTATTCTGGCCGATCCCATTGGCCAGGTGCTGCCGATTCTGTATCAGTCCGACCAGTTTTGCGACGGTTTCCCGCAGGTAAAAACGGGCGATTTGGTGAGTGGCCTGGTTGGCCCCCTGACCTATAATTTTGACCAATTCAAGATTGTGCAGCAGGCGGCAAATCCATTGACGGTTGAGGCTGCAGCACTGGTTGAACCGCCGGTCGCGCCCCCGTTGGCTGACAATCAACTGAGCATTGCCAGCTTCAACATGGAAAACTATTTCGATCTCATCGACGACACGGGCAACGATGCCGAACCGAAGCCTTTGGAATTGGAACTATCGCTCAAGCAGCAAAAGTTGGCCGTTGCGCTGACGCAAACCTTGAATTGCCCCACGCTGGTAGCGGTGCAAGAAGTGGAGAAGGGGGTATTGCTGGATGAATTGGCCCAGCTGGCCGCCCCTGCCTGTGGGTTTGCCTACACTGTCACCCATCTGGAGAGTGCTGACGCGCGGGGCATTGACGTGGCGCTCATGAGCAATCCCACTCTTGTGACGGTGCAGGCGGCCGAGCTGAAGCAGACCTGTACCCTATTGGAAACGGCCGTCACCGACGCGTCATTTCCCTGCCCGGCTGGGCAAGATGCACTCTTTTCACGCCCCCCGCTGCTGGTTGAGGTGATGGTGGCGGGACGGCCGTTTACTATTGTGGTAAATCACTTTAAATCGAAGCGAGGGGGAGAGGCCGAAACGGCCGTATGGCGCCTGGCCCAAGCCAACCATGTGGCCACCCTGGTTGCAGCCATGTTGGCGGAAGATCCAGCGGCGCGTGTCATTGTCCTGGGCGACTTCAACGATTATGAGCAATCACCGCCGCTGGTCGCCCTGGCACAAAATGGCAATCTGGAAAATGTCTTGCTGCGGCTGCCGGACGAAACGCGCTACAGTTTTGTCTTCGGCGGCGTTTCGCAGCTCATCGACGGCATTTTTGTCACGCCTTCGCTGCAGAATCGCGTGGCTTTGGTCCAAATTTTGCACGTCAACGCCGATTATCCTGATGCGCTGGGCGTGGATCTGTCGCCAGAGGCGCTGCCCTTCAAAACAACAGACCACGATCTGCCCTTGCTCGTTCTGCAGCTGGACGACTTGCCGCTGCCAGAACCTGAGGTCACGGTGACAGCGGCACCTGTGCCGACACCCATCAACATAGAGCCACTGGACCATCCAGATGATCTATTTAGGCGGCGACTGTGGTGGCTGGGGGGTGGCTTGCTGGCTGGTTTGGCCGGAACGGCCGTCTTTTTGCTAGTCAAAAGCAAACGAAAACGAGGCACCTAGCCGCAGTTGCTGACGGCATGTATCAGCTTGCTGTCAACAGAATTCTGGATCACAGGGATGCTTCTGGAAGATGCTGCGTCGCAGAAGCGCTGCTATGTAAGGATATTCACGGTGGCTTCATGGTTGCGGTGCTGTTGGGGATTGATTTTACTTTTCCCCATCAAGTAGAATCATGCCATGAAGTTGGAGATGCAGCATATCCTTGTGTTGGAACCAGATAGAGCCTTTGCTCTCAGGTTGGTGCGTGCCCTTGGCCGGATTGGGTCATTTAACGTGGCTATGGTGCCGAACCTGAAGGAAGCATGCCTGCAGCTGGTGCAAAACGATCAGGATTTGGCCTTTATTCCGGTTCAGGAGGGGGCGAAAATTATTCGCTCGTTGCGCGCCGTACAGCCTAACTTGCGCCTCATATTGGTCATGCCGTCTGGGGATGAGGAGATTCCGGTTACATACTCTGGGAACGTGCAGGGGGTGCTAATTAAATCATTGGTGGATATTGAGCTGGAAACGCTGGTAGAAAATGTGGCGCGGCAGCCGATGGTGCAAACGTCGCGGGAGTCGCCCGTGACGCAGGAAGCGATTCGCTCGTTCGACACGGCCACGCTGATTGCCACATTGCAAGAAGTAAAGTTAGGTCGGCTGCTGCAAACGATTGTTTTTGGTCGAGGAACTAGGCTTCTGGCGTATTGGGGTGAGCTGAACGAACGTGAAGCGGCAACCGTTGCGCTGCATGTGGGTCAAAGCTGGGCCAACGATTCGTTGCCATCCCGCCTGCAATTTATCCATCTACCGGCACGCGCTGGCGATCTATTGCTATTTACGCAGCAGGTCGCTGACGATTTTTTGGTAACGATTGTGGCTCTGCCGGAGGCTCCCTTGACGGAGGTGCGCCAGCAGGCCAGGCGCATGGCCAAGAAGCTGAGCGCCGTTTTAGCCGGGCGCGTGCTGGGCAAGACGGGTCTGTTGGGCAATGGGTTCGGGGCAGATCAACGGCCGTCTTTTGTTATCGTGTGGCGGCCGGAAAAGGTGCTGCCTAGCCAGCTCCATATTCCGCTGCGCCGCGCCATGAGCCGGTTGGCAGTGGCCAACGCCTGCGTACTCACCCATGTGCAGGTGCAGGCCGATTTGGTGCAGTTAGTTGTCACCGTGCCGCCAGGGCGAGACATTGCCTGGGCAGCCTATTTATTCAAGAATGGTTCGGAACAAACCATCCTGCAAGCCTTCGACGTGAATGGAAATTTATGGGAAACAGGCTTTTACGCCTCGGAATCCACCGAGCCACTCAGTGAATCAGAGCTTCGCCTTTTCCTCGATTCTTCCCCCACTGAATCAGCCGAATAATCGCCTTGTCTTAAACGGTTTGGGTCGTTACTATTGCCCAGGCTGTATTCCGAGTCTCAGTTCGGGCTTGGACTACGCATTATCAATAGACCTGTCTACGATGGAGTAAAGTTCATGCCGGAGGGGCCAGAAATTCAGCTGGCGGCCGATGAGGTTGCGGCAGCGATTGCGGGACGACCAACTACGGCCGTTTCTTTTGCATTTGATGTG
>CBDUOF010000491.1:0-3901 GCA_965368765.1 uncultured Anaerolineae bacterium
GACAGGCTGAACAATCTGTGCCGCCAATCGTGGCATGGTTAAACGTCGCATTTTTGAAGTTGCCTGTGTCGCTATGGCAGGCGGAACACGTTCCGGCAAAATGGTTGGCGGGCGCACTATGGCAGGCTGAACAATCTGTGCCGCCGATGGTGGCATGATTGAACGTAGCGTTTTTGAAATTGCCTGTGTCGCTGTGGCAGGCGGAACACGCCCCGACAAAGTGATTGGCGGGCGGGGCGTGGCATCCGGCACAATCCTGGTTGCCAATGGTGCTATGGTTAAAGATGGCGTTGGCAAAGTTTGCTGTGTCGCTGTGGCAGGCGGCGCAGGTGCCAGCGTAGTGATTGGCTGGTGGGATATGACAAGCCGCACAGTCCTGGTTGCCTGCTAAACGGTGGTCGAAAGAAACGGCCGTCCACACCGTAACCGCATGACAAGCTGTGCAGTCAGACCCAAATTGGCCCTCATGAGGTTCGTCGTCAGCATGGCAGTTGATGCAGGTGGGTGATGTGCCTTTGTAGGTGCTGCTTGTATGACAACTGCTGCAGTTGAGATCATCATGCCCGCCGATCAGCGGGAAGAACTCATGGGCCACCGACCCTTCTGGGAAGGGAACGTCGAGCGGAGCATCAAGACTGGTTGGCATCGTCGATTCGTCGCTGGATTCCTCTGGCTTGGGCGTAGCCTCTACCGGAACTTCCGGCTGAGTTTCTGCTGAGGAAATTTCAGCTACAGGCGTTGGGTTAGGGTCATTCAGCGCCAGCTGCAGCGCCGTTAATTTATTGAGAAGGGCCGTTACGGCCGTTTTCATCTCAGACCCTGCCCCATCGGCCCGCTGGTGCCTATCCAGGAGAGCCAGGGTGCGGTCTGTCAGCAGGAGTAGGCGCTGTTTCAATGATGGCTGGGCCAATTCCGGGGCCGCCTCGATGGCGCTAATGGCCCGATCTAGGGCAGTGTACAGATAGCCCAAGGCGTGCAGTTGATGGCTGCTGCCCAGAACTGCCTCCAGATTATCAACCCGCCTCTCTAACAAATCGAGCAGCGAGATGGCGCGTGGCTCACCAGCACTTACCAGCCGATTAAGCCAAAGCTGTTCCGCATTGCTTTGGATGCGGAAAAGACGATCCCCCGGCAGATAAGGCCCGCTGCGGGCAACGGAGAAGGACACCGCGCCCCCGACGATATTGATAGATAGAACAATGGCCAACAAAACAATCAGGATTCGTCTTAACATGGTGACGGTTCTCCGCACAGCGTGTTACTGGTAAACGGATAATCTCGATGGTGATAAGTAAAAAGCAACAAGTAAAATGGTGAGAAGTGAAAGGTAGGTACTAAGCCGTTACTTTTCACTCTCGGACAGTGGCTGCCGGCAGCAATCCCTGCCAAAATCTTTGCAAGCAGCGGCGCATTGGCGCTCCGCCTGCGCTAAGTTCTGCGACCATCTCGCCAATATTGATTTGATGTTCAATGAGATAACGCAGGGAATCGGTGAGACTTTGCTCGCCAATAACCAGCGCGCCCACGAGGAGATCGCCACTTAGCACCAGCCGTATGGTGTTTTCGTTTTCAGCGGCCCAGGCACTGCGATACGGCCGTGGGTGGGTGTACCAAACCTCACTGGAGCCACGGGAAATGTGCTGCACCACTTCGGGTTCTTCGTTTTCACTGGTCAGCGGGTTAATTTGGCCAACGGCCGTAATGTGCAGGCCAAACAGCAGGCAAGCATTAAAAGGGCTTCCTTTTTGATATTGGTAAGCCTTGCCTACCATATTCAGTCCGGCGGCATTGCCTTCCGCTACGGCACTAGGCCACAAAATGTCTAGCATGTGCTTTTTGGTCCAGCGGTCATATACCTGAGCGCAGTCACCGGCAGCAAACACGTTGGGCACGTTGCTGCGCAGGTGCTCATCTACCAAGATTGCCCGATCAGTGGCGATGGGGCTGCCCTGTGCCACATCAATGAGTGGTTTTACGCCAATGGCCACACCGACGAGATCGCACTTGAACTCAGACCCATCAGTAAGACGCACGCCGCGCACTTTGCCTCGTCGATTGCCCAATATCTCCTCTACTTCGGTGTTGTAATGAATTTGGACATGGTGGGCTTTCATCTTTTTTTCTAATAGTTTGGCTTCATCGTCATTAAACACACGCCCCCACAGCCGATCCCGGCGCAAAAAATAGTGGGTTTCCACGCCACGATGGGCCAGCCCCTCGCTAAGTTCCAGCGCGGTAATGCCGCCGCCGACCACCACGGCACGCCGCGCCCGGCGGCTCTTTTTGATCAGTTCCTTCGTGCCGTCGAGCGTGTCCAGATAGACCACGCCGTCGAGGTCTGCATCGGAATAGGGTGGCGGGGTTGCCCTGGCTCCAGTGGCAATCAGGAGGCGATCGTAGGGAAGGGAACGGCCGTCCTCTAGTAGAACTGTCTGAGCTGTCACGTCTAGCTGTACCGCCTTGCCCAGCAGCAAATTGATGCCCCATTCTTCATACCAGTCCAGGGTGCGCGCCATAATTTGTTGCGGCGTGACTTCATTAATAAGCACATAGGCCAGGCCGGGCCGTGAGTACATAGGATATGGCTCTGCGGTGAGGATGGTGATCGCCCCGGTTGAATCGTGCTGCCGTATGGTTTGGGCAGCAGTGGCGCCTGCCGCGCCGTTGCCGATGATCACATAACGTATCTTCATTTTACTCGGCCATCTCCCCCATTTGGGCCGCAAAGCGATCCATGACAATAACGTGCGACTCTGTTTCCCAGCGTAGCGTGCCGCGCGGACAGACGTTGACGCAGTTACCGCAGCTTATGCAGGCGGCGTCAGTAACGGGCAGCCCCTGCCGGGCGTAATCACGTACGGGGATGCCTACAGGGCAGTTGTAACCGCAAACGCCGCACTGCACGCAGCGGCTGGCATCGGCTACCACTCTGCCTAATTGGATGTTTTGGCTGGATACGGCCGTATCCGCCTCTTTCTTTCGTTTTAAAACAGTTTTCCAAAAACCCATGCGTTATCCTTCTCTTGGCCGGATATGGCTTTAAAGTGTCGAAATCAGGCCAATCGTAACAGGGACTTAAGTACCAGTTGCTCAATCTTCATGTTGGGCCTCATCCGTGTGTCCGGTCGGGTGGCACGTGGCGCAGGCAAATAGCTCAGTCTGGGTGAGGTTCAGCTCATCGTGATCTTGCTGCACCTGATCCGCGTTGTGCTCATGGCAGGCTGTGCAGTCGTAGGCGGTGTAGCTGGTACTGGTGTGGCAGGCAGCGCACGCCAATGTCCCTTCCTCGCCGTGATCGAGCGGGAAGCGATGCTGGCGCAGTTGGGCAGGGAGCCACGCTTCGGCCGTATGACAGTTGGCGCAGTCGGTGCCAAAAATGCCAAAGTGGAGATCAGGTTCGGCGTGGCAGGCCAGGCAATCACGGGGCGTACCCTGGAATTGTTGATTGTCGTGGCAGGCTGTGCAGTCCGCCGCGGCGTGTCGCCCGGTCAGCGGCCAGATCGTGGCGTGGTCGAATGGCGTCATGCTGTCCAAACCATCGTGGCAGGCCTGGCAGCTGGTGCCAAAGAGGGTGGTGTGTTCCTGTACGAAGCTGGGAACGGCCGTTTCATGGCAGGTTTGGCAGGTGGCATCTGCTACCTTGCGCGATTCCTGCTCAGTATGGCAGCCGGTACAGGCCATCTTGCTGCCATCAAAATCAATTATATGGTGCGACAGGCTAAAGTTGGTGCGTTCATGATCAAACGGCACGCTATCCACGGTGGCGGGCAACCAGGCAGCTGTTGTGTGGCAGCTGGTGCAGTCGGTGCCAAACAGGGCAAGATGCTCGGCCGGGTCGGCGTGGCAAGCAACGCACGCTTGCGGCGTCTCCTCGAAGTTGCCGCCAGCGTGGCAGCTTTGG
>CBDUOF010000492.1:0-3899 GCA_965368765.1 uncultured Anaerolineae bacterium
GGGTATGACACCAATAAAACTACGACAGATTTTAGGTATTTCACATGGATTTTATTCAAGATAATCTGCTGAATTTAATCATTTTCTTTCCAGCTTTGGCGGCGCTCATTCTCTTTGTACTGCCGGATGATGAAAAGAATTTGATTCGCCGCCTGGCCTTCGTGCTGAGTCTGGTGCCAATTGTGCTCGTGCTCATCATGTGGTTCAACTATGATCGTGCTGCCGCAGACATTCAGTTTGAGGTATTGGCCGAATGGTTCCCGGCCATTGGGGCAAGTTACCACATTGGGATCGACGGCATTAGCCTACCGCTCTTTTTCCTGACGGTGATCTTGACGCCGCTGGCAATTTTGGCCTCTTTTAGCATTGAACAACATGTCCGCATGTACATGGTGCTGTTTCTTATTATGGAAACGGCCATGCTGGGTTTGTTTGCCTCGCTAGACCTGATGATCTTTTTTATATTCTGGGAATTTGGTCTCGTGCCAATGTATTTCCTTATCAAGCTGTGGGGCGGTAAAGATCGCGATTACGCTTCATTTAAGTTCTTTATCTATACGATGGCGGGAAGCTTAGGCCTGCTGCTTTCAATTCAGGTGATTGGTCTGTCCATGGGGACGTTTGATATTCCTACGCTGATGGACATTTGGGTGAACACAACCAGCGGCACTTTGGCCAATACTGGTCTGGATGTAGCGTTGGTGAAGTCGATTGCCTACTGGGCGTTTTTCATTGCTTTTGCAATTAAAGTACCGATATGGCCCTTCCACACCTGGCTGCCCGATGCCCATACACAGGCACCCACGGCTGGTTCGATGATTTTGGCAGGGGTTTTGCTGAAATTGGGTGCCTATGGCTTTATTCGCTTGGTGATCCCGTTGTTTCCCCAACAGGCCAACCAAACGGCCGTAATCCTGGCGTGGCTTGGTGCAGCCAGCATTGTCATCGGTGGTTTTGCCGCCTTTGGTCAATGGGACTTCAAGCGGCTGGTGGCCTATTCCTCCATTAACCATATGGGTTTCGTGGTGTTAGGCATTGCGGTGATGGCCTGGGCTTACGGCCGTTCTTTTGCCGAGCTAGGCACGACTTCCGACGCTATCCTGGCCACTAGCGGTGCCGTTTTCCAAATGGTCAACCACGGTTTGTCTGCGGCTGGCATGTTCTTCCTGGTAGGTGTTATTTATGACAGGGCCCATACCCGTGACCTGAAGCAGTTCGGTGGTATCTGGACCATTATGCCCGTTTTCGGCACGATTCTAATCTTTACCAGTATGGCTTCGCTTGGCTTGCCTGGTCTAAACGGATTTGTTAGCGAATTTATGATCGTCCGTGGCAGTTGGAACATCTTTACGGTGCAGTTAGCCATTTCCATGGTGGGTTTGCTCATGACTGGTGCCTACATTCTAAAGGGCATCGGTGAAACGCTACACGGTCCCGTAAAGCCAGAATGGGCCAAGCTGCCCGATATGACCTTGCGCGAACATCTCGTTATTTGGCCGCTGATGGCGCTAATGCTCAGCCTGGGCATTTGGCCACAGTGGATTCTTGTCTTTATCAACGACACGATTACAAAACTATTTTAGTGATTGGGTGATTTTTTAAATTACCCAATTACCCAATTACACTCTTTTACGCGGGAAGAGAATTTATGGAATTTCCCTTTTTATCAATCATTACGCTGTCTCCGATAGCGGCGGCAATAATCATTCTCATGTTGCCCAAGGAGCGCGGGGAAAATGCGCGCATGTTGGCACTGGCGGCCATGATTATCGGCCTGATCTTGTCAGCCTATGTTTATTTTTCCTATAACGCTAACTTGCCGGCGGCCGGAACGCAGTGGGGAGAGATGCTGCAATTCCAGGAGGAACACCCCTGGATTCCAAGTATTGGCATCAACTACTTTTTGGGGGTTGATGGCCTTAGCGCCACGCTGGTTTTTCTGACCTCGATAGTTGGGCTAGGGGGCACGCTTATTTCCTGGAGCATTGAAGATCGGCCACGCGAATTTTTTGCCTTCTTCATGCTGCTGGTCGCCGGGGTGCATGGCGTTTTTGTGGCCGTCGATGCCTTTTTGCTCTTCTTCTTTTATGAGCTGGCCGTGCTGCCCATGTATGTCATGATTGTCATTTGGGGCTGGAAGGAGCGGCGGGAATACGCGGCAATGAAGCTGACGCTTTACTTGCTCATCGGGAGCTTTATCTCGTTTATCGCTTTCCTGGTGCTGTACTTCCAACTGCCGGTGCCAACCTTTGATTTGCGAGTTTGGGCTGAGGCTGATTTTGCCACAAGTTTGCAAATTGCCTGGTTCTTGCCCCTTTTCCTGGGCTTTGCGGTATTGGCGGGTACGTTCCCCTTTCATAACTGGTCACCGGATGGTCATGTGGCTGCGCCAACGGCCGTTTCCATGATTCATGCCGGGGTATTGATGAAGCTGGGCGCTTACGCTTCCATGCGCGTCGGTATCCAGATTTTGCCTGAAGGCACCGTCTATTGGATGCCGTTTATTATCTTGCTTACGCTCATCAACGTGCTGTATGGCTCTTTCATTGCCATGCGCCAGCGGGATATGAAATATCTCATTGGCTACTCCAGCGTGAGCCACATGGGCCTGGTGGCCATGGGTTTTGCTACCCTAAACATGAACGGCTACATTGGCGCCGGAGTACAAATGGTGAGTCACGGCATCATGACTGCCCTCTTCTTCTCTGTGGTGGGCATGATGTACGACAGATCTCACACCCGCAACATGGACGATTTGAGCGGCATGAGCAAGGTATTGCCTTGGGCGGCCGTTGCCTTTATCGTCGGTGGTTTGGTTTCCATGGGTATGCCCGGCCTTTCTGGATTTGTGGCTGAGTTCCCCATCTTCCTGGGCGTATGGCAAGGCAATGGCTTGAACTTGAGCGGTGCGGCCTTTGGGCTTAATCCTGCCGTCTACTACAAATGGATTGCGATTCTTTCGGCTCTGGCCATTGTCATTACGGCCGCTTATATCATACGTGCTGTCGGCAAAGTGTTCTTTGGTGAATATGATGCAGAAAAATGGCATGACATGCGGCCAAGTATGGCCATCGACAAAGTTGTGATGGTTGGCTTTGTTATCGTTTTAATTATCATCGGTGTTTATCCACAAATCATCGTCCCGATGGTTGAATCTGGCGTTCAGCCAGTGGTGGCCCGATTACAGGAAGCCCAGCAGGCTTTCACAGTTTTAGACAGTGTACAGGTTGGGGCGCACAACCTGTTGCAATGGTTGGGAGGCGCATAAGTGAGCATAGAACCAACACTTTCCTGGTATCTGGCACTTGTGCCAGAAATTGCTCTGGCCATTCTGCTAGTCGCTATTCAAATATACAGCCGCACGCTGCCATCCGATAAACAACGGAATGTGGGGTTGATGACAGCCTGGGGTGCCCTGGTCATTTTGTTGGCAACCCTTGGTCTTTGGTTTTTCGCCAGCGAACCCAGTGGACAAACAACGTTAGCCGCCTCTCTTATTTGGGGCGGTATGATTCGGCATGACCTCATTACGCTGGTCTTTCGGGTCATTTTCTTGTCGGCGCTGTTAACCACCAGCCTTATTTCACTGGACGTTAAGCGGCTGCAAACGATTGAATATTATGCCTTGCTAATTACGGCGACGATGGGTTTTAGTTTGATGGCAGCGTCGGCTGACCTGATTATGCTTTACGTTGCGCTGGAAATGGCCAGCATCTCTTCATATATTCTGGCTGGTTTTGCCAAAAATGAGGATCGTTCGCCAGAAGCAGGTATGAAATATTTTGTTTACGGTGCTTTTGCTACCGGCGTCATGCTGTATGGCATGAGTTTGATTTATGGCCTGACGGGCCAAACGAACTTATATGTGATTGGCAGTATGGTTACGCAAGTGCCTTCTG
>CBDUOF010000493.1:0-3896 GCA_965368765.1 uncultured Anaerolineae bacterium
CAATACGGCCGTTCATCCAACTGCTCCACCAGCACCATATCCCCTGCGCCCGCTTGCCCGACCAAACCCAGCAGCGAATCGGTGTCGCGCAGGCTGTTTTCCGGCGAATGAACCAGCTCATAGCCAAAATTGCCGCTGAAAATGACCCTTTCAGGATAGCGTACCGTGTAAGTAACGCCGCCTGTTTCCAAATCCGGCACAAATCCCGGCGGCGGCCCCCCGATAAAGGTGGTTCCTGTAATGTCGACATGGTTCGCTGGATCAAAGTCAACATTGAACAGGCTCTGCACATGGGCCACCACACCGGGCGCATCGGTGGCTAGCACCACGCCACGCCGCCCCCAGGTACCATCTGTTTTGTTATCGTTGGGCATCGAGTTTGGGCTAAGGTTCTCACTGCTAATGATGACCTGCTGGCCATCGATGAGAATGAACTTGGCGTGGAGGAAGCGGTAACGGTCGGCAATGTCGTTGGCGTCATCGCTAATCATGAACCAACATTGGCCGCCGGCATTCTCGATTTGTTGGCAGATATATTTTTCTTGATCGGGCACGCCGCCAATCGGCGCCCCTTCCAGTAAGATGGTCACGGACACACCTCGGTTTAGTGCAGCAATCAGATCGTTGGCGATGGCGACATTTTCAAAGGTGAGGCTTTCGATGGCAATGCTGCTTTGGGCGGCATCCAGGTGAATTTTGAGCGTTTCATAGGCGTTGTCTGGGGCAACGGCGATGGTGAGCGTGCCGGATTGCGTGAATTTGGTGGTTTGGAAGTAGCTGTCTAGATCCCAGCCCGGGTAGAGCACTTTACGGCCGTTTATCACGTCTCCTGTGCTTTGTGCCCAATCGGCTGCTGTATCTGTGTCTGGCACAGGTAGCCCACTACTTTGGTCGCGTCTGCGGTACAAAAGCTGCCCTTCGGCACCAAAAACGGAGCTAACCGTGTAGGGATTTACGGCCGTCCCGCTCCAGCCCGTTTGCCCCGTGCTGCCTCCTTCATACACCAGCACGTCAACAATGGCACTCAAGTTGTCTAGCAGCACGACCTCATCTCCAGTATTGCTGAAGCCAGGCCAGGTGCCCGTTGTTTCGGGCACGCCAGGATGGGTATCGCCTGCTTCAAAGTCGGGCAAGAAGCCAAATTGACGGGCAAAACCAGTGGCTTCATCGGCAAGCCAAATCGTTTCCCCTGCCGCCAAGGTAACGCTCCCTGGCAGGGTCGTCGTGCCAGAAGCGCCGTCATTGAGCTGCCAATTGCTGATGTCAACGGCCATTCCCGAGACATTGCGTAATCGAACCGCCTCGTCGGCATCACCTGTTTCATAGCCATCGTACAGCACCGCATCGATAAGCACAGCGCTACCGCCAGCCCTGGATTGTTGGGGAAAGAGTGCCAAAAGAACAAACAAGGGGAATACGGCCGTTGCCAGCAGATACACAATCCGTTTCGTCATCACAACCCTCCTGGAATGACAATATGAATTATAGAAATGACTTTTTTGGGGGGCACGAGACGCCCACGCAGACCAGTTTACCTGTAGTGCACAGGAGAGGCAAAATTTTTTCTTGGATGGCGTCGTTAGCCAGATGGGCTGGTTGTCGGCGGCGAGACCGTCGCGGCTGCCCGGGCGCTCGGAGTCCTTGCGCAGCAGAGCAATTCCTCCCCAAAACGGTCTGGGAATAGAAAGGAAAACGGGTTGTATTTGGAAAAGACAAACCTGAGCAAATTAGACAGGTCGGCCAAGGCGCCCGGAATCAGGGTCTAGGTTCAGGCTGGCGCCATTATCTGCTCTAGCTCTGCCAGCAGCGCTTCTGCCTTGGTGAGGCGCTCACTGTCTTGCATCGTCTGATAGGTGTCAATTGCCTGGCGACAGTTATCGATGGCTTGGGTCAGATCGTTTTGCTCGGCGTAGGCAAACGCCAGCAAAATTTGCTGCTCACCCACCAGCGACCAATCTTCATGGTCGTGTCCTAGCTTAAGTGCCTGTTCAGCCGCCTTGATTGCATCGAGGGTTTGATTTTGTTCAGCGAGGACAGCACTGAGACGGCCGTACAGGTGCGCCGCTGCTGACGAATCTTGCAGCTTCAGAATGGTCTCGAGGGCTGCTTCATACGCCGTTTGTGCTTCGGGCAGCTGTGCCAAGTGATATTGGGCAAACCCCAGCCGTTCCTGCATCGTCAACTGCCACTCCCAATCTTCGTTTACCGTGGCGATTTCCAACCCACGCTGTAGATAAGGTAGTGATTTTTTGTACTGATCGTGTTCCAGTAAATAAGCAGTTAGCACGTTCAGATTCGCGATTTCCAGACCAGGTTCTCCGATGTTGTGAGCCAGCCGCAACAGATTATCACCATACAAGACCGCCATGCTGGTATTGCCGACGGCAACGTAGGTGCGCATCAGACTGGAGAGTGCATTAAGCTCTGCTTGCGCGTTTTCCAACTCGCCAGCCA
The DNA here is from genome assembly GCA_965368765.1 of uncultured Anaerolineae bacterium. Classification (GTDB taxonomy): domain Bacteria; phylum Chloroflexota; class Anaerolineae; order Promineifilales; family Promineifilaceae; genus Leptofilum. Next base: position 2,455 of record CBDUOF010000493.1, read on the forward strand.
GGGTCAACGCTTCTTCAAAAAGGTCACGGGCGATATCAAATTGTTTGTTAGCCAGGTAAGCGGTTCCGATGCTGAGGGTATAGGAGCAAACAGCGTGTGGCCGATCCATCTCTTTGGCTACTTTTGACGCCAGCGAGAAATATTCCACCGCTTTTTCCAGTGAAGACATTGCAAGAAACAGCTTGCCCAACTTGCCGGCCAGGTGCATCGTGCGTGGCTGATCGTTGAGCGCCATAGCCAGCCCCATGGCTTGCTCTAACTTAGCAATTGCTTTGCTGGAATTGCCTGTCTCAATTTGTAGCGCACCGAGTTGGGTGAGGGCATCAATGAGCAGTGGCTTGTCGTCCATCTCTTTGGCCAAGTTATATGATTTGTAAAGAGAGATTTGGGCAAAATGCGAGTTGCCCAGACGTAACAGGCAAATGCCGCGGTATCCCCACATCCGTCCTTGCCAAAGCTTATCATTGGCCGCTTGGGCTAGCTCTAGTCCTTCCTCAAACTGGGTGAGGGCTTTAGGGATATTGTCTGTGCCCAAATGTGCCTGACCCAAAACGGTGAGGGCGGAAATGAGGCCAATGGGATCTTCTTTTTCGCGTGCCGTGGCAACGGCCGTTTCCAATTGCTTAATCTCGGTTTGTTTGGCCTTATCTGTTTTAGTTGACATAATTATCCCTCTGTGCTGCTTTAAACTGTAGGGAAATTGGCGGAGTGCCTAATTTCCATTCCTTTAGAAATGACCAAAGCGGCCGTTTGCGGTAGTTGGTCGACAAGTGTCAGGCCCGCATCGGCGCCAAGGACCATAACGGCCGTACTGAGCGCATCAGCCGCCATCGCTGTGGGTGCAAGCACGGTCACGCTGGCCAATTCTGTTGGCGAGGTGCCGCTGCGCGGGTCAATAATGTGGTGGCTCATAAAATCCTGGCTAAATGCATGCTGGTAATCGCCAGAGGTGGCTGCTGCATGGCTTGACAGCACAAGGGTGCTCAGGGTCTGGTCTGTTTGCCGGGGATGGGTAATGCCCACCCGCCACGGTTCCCCGCCATCGCGAGTACCTTGAGCCACAAGATCGCCCCCTGCTTCTACCAAAATATTTTCAAAGCCCTGCGCCCGCAAAACGGCCGTTCCGCCATCGATTACTCGCCCTTTGGCAATGCCATCCAGCGTTACCTGCATCCCGGGAGCCAAACGAATCTGCTCCGGCGTGATGCGAAGGTCACGGAAATTAACCAGCTGCGAGGGCGGCATTGCTGTCCTGTCGCGCGTGGCTACCAGTAAGGGCTGAACGGTCACGTCAAAGGCGCCATTGGTGAGATCGCTGTAAGCGCGTGCCTGCTGCAAGACGTTGACAAGTTCAGCGGGTGGCTGCAGCAGCGACCCGGTCTGGTTTAACCGCGCCAGCGGGCTGTCTGCCTGTCGCCAATTAAACAGGGCAATGAGCCGCT
>CBDUOF010000494.1:0-3830 GCA_965368765.1 uncultured Anaerolineae bacterium
GGCCCAGCCAGCAAGGAAACGCTGAGCGTTTCTTGCTGCAGGTACTCAGCAAATCCGGTCAGGGCAGCAGCCACATCGCCGGTAGCCCCCTGGTAGCCCAGCTCAATCCGGTCAGAGATTTCCAGCCCGGCGTCTTTGCGCATGTTGTTCACCTGACGCACCACATCGCGAGCAAACCCTTCTTGCAGCAGCGCGGGCGTCAGTTCGGTATCAATCGCCACCGTCACCCCTTTGTCGCTGGCAACGGCCAACCCACCTCGTGATTCCGTTTGCACCAGCACATCCTCTTCACCCAGGCTGATGGTTTCACCTGCCACTTGCAGCGCGAGCATTTCACCAGCCTGTAACGTGCGTGCTGCCTCTGCCGGATCGAGGGCCATCAGCGCCTGACGCACCTGCGGGAACTGCTTGCCAAACTTCGGCCCCAACACCCGGTTATTAGGCATCAGGACGTAGTTCACCAATTCACCCACCTCAGATACAACTTCAATCGCTTTGACATTGATCTCTTCGGCAAGGACGTCGGCCAGCTCTTGCAGATCGTCCTGCTGCTGCTGGCTGCCCACGTTGACCCGCGCCTTGGCCAGCGGCTGACGCAGCTTGATGTCGGCGGCGCTGCGAGCCGAGCGGCCCAGGCTGGCGGTGGTGATGGCCAAGCCCATTTTGTCCAGCAGGCGATGATCCAGTTCGGCTTCATCGGCTGTGGGGAAGAGGGTGTGGTGGACGCTGGCGGGAGCATTCCCATCCACGCTGCGCACCAGATTTTGGTACATCGCCTCCGTGGTGAAGGGGATGAAGGGGGCCAACATGCGGATAAACTTGACCATCACCTGATACAGGGTGCGGTATGCGGCGTTTTTGTCTACATCGGCTTCGCTTTTCCAGAAGCGGCGACGGCTGCGACGCACGTACCAGTTGCTCAAATCATCGAGCAGGGCTTCAAGGAATTGGGTGGCTTTTTCGGCGTCATATTTATCGAGGGCGGCCTGGGTGGATACGGCCGTTTCCTTCACCCGCTCCTTGATCCAGGCCTCCAGTTGGGCATTGGCCGGATTCGGCGATGGCGTACTATCCAAAAAGTCCTGCACCGACGGCTGCCAGCCATCCAGCTTGGCATAGGACACCAGGAACGAATAGACATTCCACAGCGGGATGAGGAAACGACGGCGCGTCTCGTCTCCCTTGCCAAAGCCAAAGAGCAAATTTTGCTCCGGCTTACAGCTGGCATACAGCCAGCGCATCGTGTCCGCGCCCATTTGGTCAGCCGCCTCGTTAAATTCGATGGAGTTGCCCCACGACTTGTGCATCTCACGGCCGTCTTCGGCCAGCAGCGTTGAGTAGCCAAACAAGTTCAGGAACGGCGGTTCGTCGCCCAGCACCGTACTTTGAGCCAACAGACTGTAGAACCAGTTGCGGAACTGGCCGGGGAAGCTTTCCGAGATGAAGTCAGCCGGATACCAATCTTTCCACAATTCTGGATGCTGGCGGTAGCCCAGCGTGCTAAACGCCACGATACCTGCATCCAGCCACGGATTGCCCACATCCTTGATGCGGCTCACCTTGCCACCACATTCCGGGCAAGCGATCTTCACCGCATCGATGTACGGCCGATGGGGCGTGTGGCCCTCGAACGTTTCCCACCCCTCAACGGCACGCTCTTCCAGTTCATCCTCATCGCCAATCACCGTAAAATGGCTGCATTCCACACATTCCCAGATGGGCAGCGCCAGACCCCAATACCGCTTTTTGGAGATCATCCAGTCGTGCATGTTGCGCAGCCAATCCATCTCCCGATCGTAGCCAAAGCCGGGATACCAGTTGATTTTCTCCACCCGATCCATGATTTGGTAGCGCAGGCTGCGCGCTTTTTCCGCCTCGGTCACTTCTTCACGTGGCTTGTCGTACAGCTCGCCCATGCTGATGAACCATTCATCGACGAGGCGATACACCAGCTCCGTGCCGCAGCGCCAGCAGTGCGGATAGCGATGAGCATACCGCTGCTTGCGGTAGTACACACCTTTTTCGCGCATTTTTTCAAAGATGGCCTCAGCCACTTCTTGCGAATGTTGGCCTGTGAGCCAGGCAAAGCCAGCCACGTACACGCCGTTCTCGTCTAGCGGGGCGATAACGGGCAAGTTGTTTTCCTTGCTCAGCACAAAGTCCTCGGCACCACAGCCCGGGGCGATGTGGACGATGCCAGTGCCTTCGTCGGCGCCCACGTCTTTCCAGGCAATGACACGATGACTGTAATTCGCCTCGGCGAACGCTTCCAGCACCGCAGGCAGCTCATCATAAGGCCCGCGATATTCTCGGCCCACAAGGTCTTCACCCTTGAGCGTGCCCACCACTTCATACGTGCCGATGAGCGTATTTTTGACCGCTTCTTCCGCCAAATAATAGGTCCAGCCATCTTCATGCTGCACTTTGACGTAGGTCAGTTCCGGCCCAACGGCCGCTGCCACGTTGCTGGTCAGCGTCCACGGCGTTGTGGTCCAGACCAGCAGGGCTTCATTTTCGCGCTCAACCAGCGGAAACTTCACAAAGACCGATTCATGCGTCACCTCAAAGTAGCCATCGGTGACGATTTCATGCTGGCTGATGCCGGTGCCGCAGCGGGCGCACCAGGGCATCACGTCGCGCCCTTTGTAGAGCCAGCCGTTATCGCGGCAGGTCTTGAGGAACTTCCAGATCATGTAGTTGTTTTCATCGCTAAAGGTAAAGTAGGAGCCGCCCACCTCTGGCAACCCCAACATGCCGACAAGCTGTTCTACTGTCCCTTTGATTGTTCCCGCTGGCCCCTGGATCGTCGTTTCTTGCAGCGGGTCTTCTTTCATCATTGCACTCAGGCGGCGCAGTTCATCCGGACTGTTCCAATCCATCCAGTAACCCAGCCGAATCGACTGTTCCGTTTGCACGGCCGCATAGTGCAGCACCCGCGCCTTGCACAACTTGACAAAGTTTTCCAGGCCAAATTCTTCGATATCCCGCTTGTTCTTGAAGCCCAGCTCTTTTTCCACTTCTACTTCGACCCATAAACCCTGGCAGTCGAAGCCATTTTGCCAGCGCTCGTTTTTGCCCAGCATGGCGTGGTAGCGCTGGTAAAGGTCTTTGTAGGTGCGCCCCCAGGCGTGGTGCACACCCATCGGGTTATTGGCGGTGATGGGGCCGTCGATGAAGCTGAACCGCTTGCCGCTTTTGGCCCGCAGGCGGCGCAGTTCGTTAAAGGCATCGGTTTCTTGCCAAAATTTTAAGGTTTCTTGTTCTAAAGCCACAAAATCGACTTTGTTGGATACGTCTTTGAAAGACATGGTATTTTCTCCGTATTGCGTATTTCTTATTGCGTAGGTTTGTAATTGGGTAATTGGTAATTCCGACGACGGGTTGGTTTCCTTTTAGATGCGTGGGGAAACGGCCGTGTCGGGGCCAGTAATTCGAAAAATCCCAAATATTACACAAGTGTTATTGTAGAAATCAGTTTTTAGAAATCTCATTTTTCTTCTCAAATACTTCTTCGCGATGAAATGCTAAATATTCTTGTTTGATCAAATATCTTCTAGGTGTGCGCATCGGTCTCCCTTCAATAACCGCCAATATCTTCTGCAAATCCTGACTTAGTTGACTTCGAGATTTTGTTACGATGACCCGCAATTCCTCGTCAAAGCTCATGTAACCTTTATCAAACAGCTTATCGTATAAAATTGAGAGGCAAAGGCCATTTGCAGGATCCAATCTGGTTTCAATTCTGCTTGACCATGGAATAATATGACTTGCTATCAAGAGTTCTCTTTCAGTAATTCCTGAAATACAGCATTGATGGTTAAAATTATTCA
>CBDUOF010000495.1:0-3822 GCA_965368765.1 uncultured Anaerolineae bacterium
GCGTCAATCTCCGCATCGCTTAAGATGCCCCGAACTGGCGTAACGCCGATGCCATCATGGGAGGCGCAAAAGTTGAAGAAGGTGACGCGATCCGAGGGTAGTTCTAGCGTGGCGGCCCAGTCGGATAGCGTAGCGGCGTCGCCGGTGTGGAAGGTGTGCAGAATGAGTGGCGGTAATGAGAAGTTGTAGACCATTTGGGCTTCATTACGGCCGTTGCCAAAGTAAGAGATATTTTCTTTATGCGGAATATTTGTTTCTGTAATAAGTACAACCTGCGGCGCGACCTCATCCAGCACGGCGCGGCACAGCTGAATGATTCGATGCGTTTGCGGCAGGTTCAAACAACTGGTACCTGGTTCTTTCCACATAAAACCAATGGCATCCAGCCGTATGTAGCGGGCACCTTTGACAATATAAAACAACAACGTATCCAGCACAGCCAGCAGCACGGCAGGATTGGCGTAGTTCAGGTCAATTTGGTCGGCGCTAAATGTTGTCCACAGATGGCGCGTGCCGGAAGCTGTCTCGAACGGGGTGAGCAAGGGTAGAGCGCGGGGGCGGAAAACGGCCGTTAAATCAACCTCAGGGTCCACGGCGACAAAAAAATCTTCATACGCCGGGTCGCCCTGCAAATAACCCTGGAACCAGCTGCTCTCGGCCGAAATGTGGTTGATGACGGCATCGAACATCAGCTGGAAATTTTCGCGAAAGCTAACCAAATCGTCCCAACTCCCCAGCGTCGGATCGACAGCCTGGTAATCGATGACCGAGAAGCCATCGTCGGAGGAGTAGGGGTAGAAGGGGAGCAGGTGAATGGTTTGGATACGGCCGTTTACCATCTCATTACAAAATTGTGCCAGGGTTTGCAGTGGCGCTTCGCCGGGAGTTTGCACCTGGTCACCGTAGGTTATCAAAACGGTGTCGCGCTCAGAGAAGACGGCCGTTTCTGGTTCTGGCAAGCGCGGACGAAATGTAGCTAATAGCTGTTGAACTTTTTCATAGGCTTGTTGACCCTCAGCTTCGCCGTACAAAAAAATCAAATGTTTCAATATTGGAGATGTCATTCTGAGACTGCCTCTACTATGTTGTTGTGGGTTGACTGGTAGATTCTAGCATACCCCGCTTACAGAGTAGACCTTATTTACTGCCTATCCCTTAACCCCACCAGCCGACAAGCCTTCCGACAAATATTTCTCCAATGCCAAGAAAAGCACCATAATCGGCACGGTCATAATCGTCGAGGCCGCCATGACGACGTTCGGTCGCGGGGATGGGTCATTCCAAATTGTGCTGATTTTGATGGGCATGGTAAAGAGATCATTGTTGTTTAGAAAGACAAAGGCGTACAAAAATTCATTCCAGGCAATCATCAGCGTGTAAATGGCCACCGACACCAAGGCCGGAATTGCCAGCGGCAGCGTAATCCGCCAAATGACCTCCAGCCGACTACAGCCATCAATCAGCGCAGCTTGTTCAATTTCTGTAGGGATGGTGCGAAAGTAGTTGGTGAGCATGTACAGGGCCACGGGCAAAGTCTGTGCCAGATAGGTAAAAACCAGCACGCCTAAATTGTCCTGCACATCGAACCCAATCCGATCCCCAATGCGCGCCAGCATGGCAAACAGGGGGATGATGAGCAATATTCCTGGAAATAGATAAACCACCAAGATGGCGTTGACCATCAGGTTTTTACCCTTAAAGCGGAGTCGGGCAATGGCGTAAGAGCCAAATACAGCGAGAATGACGGCGATGACGGCCGTAGGCACCGCCACTAAAACGGTATTCTTAATATTCACCGCAAAGTTCTGAAAGCTGGGATTGCTGGGATCAAACAGTTCAGCATACGCTTCCATACGAAATTCGCTGGGAATATAAACCGGATCGCGCCCCCCAATCTCAGCTCGTGTCTTAAACGATGAGGAGACCATCCAGTAAAAGGGAAACAAAATACTGGTTAGGAAAAAGGTGAGTACAATGGCAAAAATCAATCCTTGCAAACTAAATCTGTTGCCCAACTGCGTTAAAAAAGAGACTTTTTCTGAACGAGCTTGCATGATATCCCCCTAATCCTCATCAATATTGCGCATCACAACGCCAACGTAGAACGCCATGAATGTCACCAAAATTACCAGCAAGATCATTGCAGTGGCCGCACCACGCCCAAAATTGAACTGGTTAAAACTAAATTGATAGGTAAGCACAGGCAGCACATTCGTGCCAAAGCCGCCACCCGTCAGCAGAAAAATGTCGTCAAACTTGTTAAACGTCCACATGAGCCGCAGTAAAAAGATAGCTCCCATCACATAGCGCAAGTCTGGCAGTGTGACGTTCCAAAACTTCTGCCAAGTCGTTGCGCCGTCCACTTCTGCTGCTTCATACAGCGTCGTATCGACGGCTTGCAGTCGAGCCAAAATCATTAGCATGGCAAATGGAAAGTAGCGCCAGGCCTCAAAAAGGATGACCAGTACCAAGGCTAATCCTCGCGTGGAGAGGTAGGCCAGCGGTAAATCAATGATGCCCGCTCCCATCAAAATATCGTTCAGCACACCAGAGGGTTTGGGGTCTAGCAGCCAGCGCCAGACAAACACCACACTCACGATTGGGGCGACGTAGGGAAAAAGAAAGATGGCTCGGGTTAACCCCCGCCCGCGAAACGGCCGATTTAACAACAGCGCCGCCGCCAAGCCAATCAGTACGGTCAATACCGTTGAGGTAAAGGTGTAGACAGCCAACATATGGGGCATTGAACACATCGTTCAAATTGCCCAGCGTGACGTCCCGAAAGCTAATCCAGATGGAAAAGAAAGCGGGGAATAACACCAAGCCAAACACAATTAAAGCGGTGGGCGAGATTAACGTCCAGGCCAACCGTGCCTCCTGAGCGTCTCTGGAACGCCAGTGACGCCGCCAGTTGGAAACCTGGCTACCTTTTTCAGATATAGCTGCCATCACACTCTTCCTTTGGTACTCCCCCCAAATCGCCTGAAACAGCCCACAAAAAAGAGATGCAGCCCACAGGCTGCACCTCTTTTTAGAATCTTAAACGATTACTCGTTTAGTCGGGATTCATACAGTTCCTCAACCTGGGTTTGCAGGAATTCTGCGGCCGTTTCCGGTGTCATCGTGCCTTCAAGAGCAATTTGACTAACCACTGTCGGAATGAGCAAACGACCTTCAATATCCCCGACGACAGCACGCTGTGCCGTGTCATAGCCAGGGCGGAACAGCCAACGCTGCATGGACTCATACCCATTTGCAATTTGGTCCAGCGTTTCGGGGGCGTAAAACTGGAAGTAGTCACTGCTGGTCATCCAGCCGTCAACCGCGCTCTTCAACACCGGAACCTTGCCAAAGGGAGCCAAAGCTAAAATTTCTTGATACCCGTCCGTGAGGAAAAATTCCACAACATCTTGGGCAATGGGATCAGCACCCTGCATAATGCCCAACGTCACTAGCTGCCCATAAGAGGCTGAGCCGTTTGGCCCTACCATCTCAGAAGCAAAGCCCGTGTTGCCAGCCAAATTTTCAACAAGAATATCAATACTGCCGCCGTCTTCTGTACCAGAACCATCCACCAAATCATCCATGATGTAAGTGCTGTAGAACAACATCCCGGATTGATCCAGCTCATAATTTTCACGAGCCCCGCGCCAATATTGCGGACCAGGAGCAGAACACTCTTGTAGGCTGGTGTAAAATGCTAGCGCTTCAATCATTTCTGGAGTGTTCATGGTGACATTGCCACTTTCATCAAATGGCCAGGCATTATTGGAGATAGCAATTTGCTCAAATACCTGATGACCATAATTCTGACCAGGATCG
>CBDUOF010000496.1:0-3806 GCA_965368765.1 uncultured Anaerolineae bacterium
GGCCGTTAAATCGATGCCGGTCTGGTTGGCGATGCAGGTGAGAACAAACAGGACGTCGGCGATTTCGTCGGCCAGATTAACCGTTTCGTCGCTCTTTTTGAAGCTTTGGTCGCCGTACTGCCGGGCCATAATGCGGGCCACTTCACCCACTTCTTCGGTGAGAACGGCCATATTCGTCAACTCCGAATAGTAACGCACCCCGATCGTCTGCACCCACTCATCTACCATCTTCTGCATTTGCCGAATCGTGATTTCGCTCATTATAAATTCGTCGCCTCGCGCGGCCGTTCGGCCAGCCAGCGCAAATAAACGCAGTACTCATTCTTGGCCGAAACAGAAGCGATTTCCAACAGTTCTTCAGGGCCGATGTAGCCTTTACGGTAGGCAATTTCTTCCACACAACCTACCTTCAAACCTTGGCGGTGCTCGATGGTTTGCACATAGTTGCTTGCTTCCAGCAGGCTGTCGTGCGTGCCCGTGTCCATCCAGGCATAGCCACGCCCCAAAAGCTGCACTTTCAGCTTGTTGCGCTTAAGATATTCATTGTTCACATCGGTAATTTCATACTCATGACGCGCCGATGGCTTCAACCCTTTGGCAATTTCTACCACGTCCTTATCATAAAAATAAAGCCCGGTGACGGCATAGTTGGATTTTGGCTCGTCTGGCTTTTCTTCGATGCTGAGCGCTTTGTAATTTTTATCAAACTCCACCACACCGTACCGTTCTGGATCGCGTACGTAATACGCAAAGACCAGCCCGCCGTCGTCTAATTTGCCTGCATTTTGCAAAATTTCTGACAAGCCAGGGCCATAAAGAAAGTTATCGCCCAAAATGAGGGCGCACGGTTCGCCACCAATAAACTCTTCGCCAATGACAAATGCCTGGGCAATGCCGCGCGGCTCTGGCTGAACGGCATATTCAATTTTCAAGCCCAGTCGAGACCCGTCGCCAAACAGCTCTTTGTACAAGTCGATGTGCTGTTCAGTCGAAATAATCAAGATTTCTCGAATGTTCGCCAACATGAAAACCGAAAGCGGGTAGTAAATCATCGGTTTGTTGAACAGGGGAAGAATCTGTTTGGAGAGGGAAACGGTCAGCGGGTACAAACGTGTGCCCATGCCGCCAGATAAGATAATGCCTTTCATAAATATTTATTGTCCTTTGTATTTCTTTGGAACAGTTTGTAGAGTGTAGAAAACCGCTACGCACTACGCGTTACGTACTATGCTATTTCTTGTTAATATTTGAATGCCAAATTTCGCCACGATTGTATCAAATCTCCCGTTTATTTTGCAGGTCAATCTGAAGGCGCAAAAGCTTGCCAGGCGGGTAACGCTGCGCTTTCAAAGTTAAAGAGGGCTAGATTTTCCCAAACGGAGCCGCAGTCCAGCGTCGAGATGTAGTCCGGTGCCCAGTAGAAAAAGCCTGCACCGAGGCCGTCAGGAAGCCGTTGAACGGCCGTTTTCAAATCTATCAAAAACGCCGCTTGCCCCCGTACCGTCGCTGGATACCCAGGATGGAGTTGGCTTTCCAGCCCCACGACATTGTGCGTCTCGTCCTGCCAGGCCAGCGTCCAGGGGTAGGCAGTTTCCACAACCACAATGGGCTTGCCATACGTTTTTGCCAGTCCCGAAATGTTGGTTTGCAAATCCAACAAGGAGCCATGCCACCACGGATAATATGAGAGGCCAATCAGATCAAACGGCACATTTTGCGAGGTGAGATTGTCAAAAAACCAGCGGCTGACGCCTAAACTGCCGCCAGATTCGATGTGAATCATGATGGGAATTTGGCTGGCTCCGGGAAAGCTAGCCGCTACGCCAGCACGACCTGCCTTCAGCAAGGCGGCAAACTGTGGCCAATTGTCTTCGTAACCCTTACCCAAACGGCCGTCTGGCCACAAAAACCCATTGGCGATCTCATTACCGAGCTGCACCATGTCTGGAGGCGTGCCTTGATCGTACAGGGCGGTGATGACGGTACGGGTGTGGTCGGTGACGGCCGTTTCCAGTTCAGCAAATGAATCGTCCCGCCAGGCACGCGGCTTTAGCTGGTTACCAGGATCTGCCCAGGTGTCAGAGTAATGAAAGTCGATGAGCAAACCGAGGTTTAACGCTTTGGTTCGCCGAGCCATGCTCAGCATCTCGGCCAGACCGCTGGCCCCATTGGAAGGGTTTACCCACACGCGCAGTCGGACAAAGTTGACGCCTTGGTCAGCCATCAGCTCCAGTCCATCTTGGGCGATGCCCTGTTGTAGAAAACGGCCGTTGCACTGTTCAATCATCGGCAAAATAGAGACATCAACGCCGCGCATGAAGGGAAGCGCAGTGGCTGGTGCCGGGGGGCTGGTTGCTATTGTTGAGACAGTCTGGGTGGGCGAAGGATGACCTGACGGCAGTGTTGCGGCGAGGTTGGCCGACTCAATCTGACACGCTACCAACATCAAAGTTAGAAGAAGCGAAAAAAGAGCAACGACTTCCTGCTTTTTCCTCTGTGTTTTCTGCGGCAAAGCATTAAACATGCGTGCCAAAGCGCAGCAGCTGGCCGTTGTTGTCTTCGATCATAAACTCGCGCAGCCCCCAGGGATGGCTTTCTAGGTCTTGTCGAATCGTTATGCCATTGGCTTGGTACAGCGCAAACAAGGCATCAATATCGCTGCTGACAAAAATGTATTGATAACCTGATGGGGTAATCGGACGATCTGGCGGTACGAGGTAGAGTTGAAACACCACCCCGCTACCAGACCAGTCGGTACGGGAAATGCCGGCATGGTTGGGTGGATCGCCATAGAAAAAGTCGATGTGGAAGCCTAATTTATCGCGGTAGAAAACGGCCGTTTCCATCACATCATGCACAAACAAAACAGGCTCCATCCGGTAAAATTTCGTCGGGGCATCTGGTTCCGCTTCGCCGCGCCACGCATGTGCCGCCAGGCCAAATACCAACATGATATGTTCTTTTGTTTCATGAGCATATTTCAGCGGCAGCTGCCCCCTCAGCCAAAAGTTAAGCTTTTGCGCCACCCGCTGCGAAGCAAAATTATTTTGGTCAATCCAAAGTTCGACTCGGTCGTAGCCAAGCTGCTCAAAGCCGTAAGCCAGTGCAGCGCGGCACGCCTCGGCAGCAATACCTTGCCCCCAGAAGTCTCGCCGGATGATGTAGCCCATCCCCGGTATGCGCGTCCCACCCAAATAGTTCACCACACCAATCGCTTCGTCGCTCTCTTTGAGACAAATCACCCAGAGGTGGGCGTCTGGGTGGTGCAAGTTTTGAGCTATCTCGTGCTCGGTGGTGGTTAAGTCAGCGTGAGGCAGCGACGGCATAAAGCGCATCGTCTGCGCATCGCTGTAAATCTTATGTAAATCGGGGAGATGGTGGGGATGAAACGGCCGTAAAATCAATCTTGATGTGGGTAAAGATTTAGACATTGTCATTGTTCGCATCTCTAAAAATTAAATTTTCATGGCTAAGGGCACTAGATACGAGAGGTACGTTTCGGAGAATTTGATCGATGGATGGATTTTTTTTGCTACCAAAATGTCATTCAATAGAGTCAAAAAATGAAGCAAAATCTTGCTCTGATCGATTAATATATTTTCATTCCGAATACCTTTAACAGGGTGGATTTGTCCTTCATATAAATATTCGTTTACTTTAGTATCCAAAGACACCGGTTCACCATCCTCAATCACCGGAAAAGTATAGGACTCCGGTATGCTATCAACCGATGGAGAAACATCCAGAAACTTGACTAATCCCTGATCTAAACAACAAACCAGGGTTGGAAAACCTGAAGCATTTTG
>CBDUOF010000497.1:0-3794 GCA_965368765.1 uncultured Anaerolineae bacterium
TTTTTCATGGCTGGAGAAAGGGAATTGAGTGGTTAAGATTTAAGCGAGTAAGTGGTCAAGTTGACAGGCGTTTCGCCAGGCGGCCACTTACTCGCTTTTCACTTATTTGTGTTCACTAATTTCCGCTTATGTGCCTTCTTCCCAGGAGTTCAAGTACTTTTCCTGACGGGCCGTGAGGGTGTCGAGACGGACGCCCATGGCCTGGAGCTTGATGGTAGCAATGCGCTGATCGATCTCTTCTGGAACGGCATACACCTTGTTTTCCAGCTGGCCTTTGTTGTCGGCCAGGAACTTGGCGGAAAGGGCTTGCCCAGCAAAGCTCATGTCCATCACCGAGGCGGGGTGTCCTTCGGCAGCGGCTAGGTTGATCAGGCGACCTTCGCCCAGCAGGTTCAGCTTACGGCCGTCTTTCAGGGTGTACTGGTCAACAAACGGCCGTACCCGATTTGGCTCACTCACGGACAGGTCACGCAGCGCTTCCTTATTGACCTCAACGTCAAAGTGGCCCGAGTTGGCCAGCAGCGCGCCATCTTTCATTGCTTCAAAATGGTGGCGGTCGAAGACGTGGATGTTGCCCGTGGCGCTGACAAAAATGTCGCCAATTGGGGCCGCTTCCAGCATCGGCATGACGCGGAAGCCATCCATGACCGCTTCAAGCGCCTTCAGGGGATCGATTTCGGTAACGATCACGTTGCCACCCAAACCACGAGCCCGCATGGCGATTCCCCGGCTGCACCAGCCGTAACCCGCCACCACCACAACCTTACCGGCAATCAAATAATTGGTGGCTCGAATAATGCCGTCCATGGTGGATTGGCCTGTGCCATAGCGATTGTCAAACAAATGCTTGGTCATGGCGTCGTTGACGGCCATCATGGGGAATTCCAGACGACCCTCAGCCGCCATCGCTCGCAGGCGAACAATGCCGGTGGTGGTTTCTTCGGTACCACCAACAACATAGCTCATAACGTCACGGCGATCTTTGTGGATGGTGCTGGTCACGTCGGAGCCATCATCCATGATGACATTGGGCTTGTGGTCCAACACGGCCTGGATGTGCTTGTGGTAGGTGGCATTGTCCTCGCCCTTGATGGCGAAAACGGGAATTTCGTAGTGGGAAACGAGCGAAGCGGCGACGTCGTCCTGGGTGCTGAGCGGGTTGCTGGCGCACAACATGACGTCTGCACCACCGGCCTGCAAGGCAACGACCAGATTGGCGGTCTCTGTGGTCACGTGCATACAGCCACTAACGCGCATACCGGCAAACGGCCGTTCGCTGGCAAACTGGTCATAAACACCTTTTAATACAGGCATCTCCTGGGACGCCCACTCAATCCGCAACCGCCCACCGGGGGCGAGATCGGGGTTTTTAATATCAAATTCCATCTGAAAACAATCTCCTTAAATACAATTGCCTATTTACTGAATAAGCATGAAAATGAAAAAAATCACAATGACTTATGTCATACCTGCGAAGGCAGGTATCCATCTGCATCCTCTGAGTAGATTCCCGCCTACGCGGGAATGACAAGCCCTAATTATTGGTAATTACTCTGTTAATAAAATATCCAAGGCGCCGTCATCGTCAAAATGTTGACGAAAGCGGGCCACGAAATCCTGGGGTGAATAGTGATGGTTCTGCGGGCCAAGCTGTTCCAGCACGTAGGTAGCGGCCAATGACCCCATCCGCCCGGAAATCTCCCAGGGAAGGTCAAGCTGCATGCCTCGCATCATGCCGGCACGGAAAGCGTCACCCGCGCCCGTGGGGTCGGTCAGGCTGCTCGGCGGCACGGCTGGAATGCGAATTTCCTGGCCATCAATGACCAAGCGCGCTCCCTCGCCTGCCAGGGTTACCAGCAGGCTGCCCACACGCTGCAAAATCTGGTCTTCCTTGAGACCGGTTTTTTCCTGGATGAGCTGATGCTCGTATTCGTTGACGGTGAGCATTTGCGCGCCATCCAGGCCATGCAGCAGCTCCTCACCGCTAAAGCGAGCCGCCTGTTGGCTTGGGTCATAGATGAAGGGAATGCCGAGCTGGCGGCACTCTTCGGCATACTGGCTCATCGCATCTGGGGCATTTGGTGAAATGATGACCAGATCGGCATCCGCCGCGTGCTTGGCAAAGCTTAGCGTGCCAGCATGCGCCATCGCACCCGTGTAAAAGCTGGCAATCTGATTTTGTGCCTGGTCTGTGTTCACAAAAAAGGAGGCGCAAAAATCGTTTTCGATCTCCACAATGGCTGCGGTATTGACGCCATGGCTTTCCAGCCAGGTGCGATAATCACCAAAATCTTGTCCGGCAGTGGCCATGACGCTGGGTTGCCCGCCCAGCAGCGCCAGAGTGTAGGCGATGTTGGGGGCAGTCCCGCCGCGCTGGCGGTTCAATGAATCCACAAGAAAGCTAAGGCTAACTGTATGAAGCTGGTCGGCTACGAGCGAGTCTGTAAACTTGCCCGGGAACGACATAAGATAATCGTAGGCAATAGAGCCTGTCACTACTATTTTCATAATTTAATCGTCACAATTCTGGATTTTCTGTCCGCAACTTAGGCAGATTTCGCAGATTTTTCTCTAAGCGCTTCACTGGCCTCAACCGTTTTTTTTAACGTCGGGCTAAGACCAAGTCGGTCGCGCAGCATGGTCATGAGAATTTTGAAGCCGTCGGCAACGGTGATCTTTTTCCCTTCAGCGTAGGTACGTGGGTCGTAATTAATAGGCACTTCAACGATGGAATGGCCGCTGAGCAGCACCTTGTTGGTCAGTTCAAATTCCAGGTTGAAGCCAGTTAGCGTCAGGTGGAGCGATTTGGCCACGTCTGCCTTGACCATTTTGGTGCCTGTGCCAACGTCAGTGAGCTTGCTGCCAAAGAGCAGGTTGGTCGCCAGCGTCCAAACGCGCACGCCCAGATACGCATGGGCATACTCGTACTTCACATCGCCACCTAAAATACGCGAGCCGTATACGGCCGTTGCCCCGGTCTCTTCCACTTTGCGGCAGAACTTGGGATGTTCAGCCGGATCATACTCTTTATCAGCATCCTGAATGATTAAATAATCGCCGCTGATGTTGTTGATGCCCGTCCGAATGGACATGCCCTTGCCCATGTTGCGCTCGTGGTAAATGACCTTGATTTCCGGGTCGTCGATTTCTTGCAGCAGTTCACGGGTGCCATCGGTAGAGAAGTTGTCTACAACGATAATTTCCCGCGTCCAGCCATTGCCTAAATCGACCGCCTGGGTGCGGCTAATGACATCTTGAATGGTTGCTATCTCGTTGTAGCAACAAATAATGACCGATAATTTCATACGCATGAAAGGTTGGTAAGCCGCCGCAGTGGGGTCTACCAACCTTGCTCCTCTTTCTCGCTATGCTATTGAAAACAGAGCGCAATTATAACAGCCAATCATCCGTTGGCGAATTTGACTTTGCCCTCAGCGCTTCATGCAAGATCATCTGAAATTTGCTTCTAGTGCTTCTGGATTCAGAATTTCCGCGTTGTTGACAGTTCCAGCACGCCATTGGGCTAGCTGATCAGCCGCAATGGTAATAAACTCATGCAGGACGTCACTTACTTGCCAGCCCACATGAGGCGTAATCAGCACGTTAGGGAAGGAACGCAGAGGGCTGGATGCTGGCAGCGGTTCGGTGGCAAAGACATCCAGCCCCGCGCCAGCGAGCCTTTTTCCCCGCAGCGCTTCAATCAATGCGACCTCGTCAATGATTGCGCCACGGGAGGTATTGATGAGGAGCGCACTCGGCTTTAATTTTGCCAGCCGTGCAGCGTTTAGCAGATT
>CBDUOF010000498.1:0-3787 GCA_965368765.1 uncultured Anaerolineae bacterium
ATCCAACATTTTTAAAGCAAAATCAGCGCGGGTTTCTGCCTGACTGCCAGCCACATTGAGAATGCCAGTGAACGGGTTGTGGATTAGTTCCAGAATGGCGCGGCAGAGGCTGTCGCTCCAAATCGGGTTGCGAATCTGGTTGCTGAACAGAGTGACGGTCTCACCGTCGGCCAGGGCTGTTGCCATCCAGCGCGTGCTGTGATCCATTGTCTGCAGGCTGTAAATAAGCGAAGTGCGCACGATGACGCTGTTGGGATATTGCTGTACGATGGCTTCGGCATCTGCTTTGGCCCGGCCGTATTCAGTAATGGGGTCCGGTACGGCCGTTTCTGCGTAAGGCGCTGCGTCACCACGAAAGATGCTATCAGTAGATAGGTGAATAAGCCGTGCCCCTACTTCCCGCGCGGCCCACATGACGTTGCCTGCCCCTTGCCGAATGACGGTCGCCATCTGGTTTCCCTTGTTGGAACCCGCCAGATGAATGATTACCTCCGGCTGCAACGTGGCAATAAGCGCGCGGACGGCCGTTTCGTCCCGAATATCCAGCTGATGACCTTCTGATGACAAATTTGGGTTGTTTTGAAAATAGGTGTAAGCGACGATGGGGGGAACGGCCGTTTCCCGTATGGCCATTGGCACAAGCTGCTGCCCTAAATAACTACTACCTCCCGTAATGAGAATTCGACTCATGCGTCTTCGTCAGGATCAGCCTTGGCCATAGCGACCGTTGCCGCAGCCTGTGCGGCCGCTTGCTTACTGTGCCCCGTACCTTCCCCCCAAATGTCATCGTCTAACAACACTTGCACCGTAAATTGCTTGGCGTGGTCAGGCCCGCTGCTGTGGGTTACTGCATACCGTGGCGTAATATTGTATTTGGCCTGCGCCCATACCTGAAATTCGCTTTTGGCATCTTTGTGCAAAGAGTCGGCCATGATTTCTTTCAGAGCCGGACCTGCCAACTTCTCCACCAATGTTGTTACAGGCGACAAGCCTTGATCGAGATAGATGGCCCCAATCACTGCCTCAAACGAGGCACAGAGCAGGGGCGTGCGCTCCCGGCCCCCATTTTCTGCTTCACCATAGCCTAGCTGCAAAAAACGGCCGATTTCCAGCTGTCTGGCAAAATTGGCTAAGGTTTTCGCTCGGACCAATGCAGCGCGCAGGCTGGTTAACTCCCCTTCATCCATCTCCGGAAAGCGATGGTACAAGTACGCCCCTACAATAAAATCCAGCACCGCGTCGCCCAGGAATTCCAGGCGCTCATTATCCTCCAAAACCTCATCCAGGTGCTCATTTAGGTAAGAGCGGTGGGTCAGGGCACGCACCAGCAAAGAGTAATCTTTGAATTGTACATTTAAGTTGTTTTCCAGTTCGGTAAATCGACTCATTTATTCTTGAAACTTTTTGATAACCAGCACAGCATTGTGGCCGCCAAAGCCAAAAGCATTGTTAACGCAAACCTCGACTTTGGCCGGACGTGCCGTGTTGGGAATGTAATCCAGGTCGCAGTTGGGATCTGGCGTATGGTAGTTGATAGTTGGTGGCATGATCTGGTCTTGAATCGCCATCGTGCAGAAGACCGATTCAATGGCACCGGTTGCCCCCATAATATGCCCGGTCATGGATTTGGTGGAGCTGATTCCAACCTTGTAGGCATGTTCGCCGAGCGCAGTTTTGATTGCGGCCGTTTCGGAGGCATCATTGAGCGGCGTAGCCGTGCCGTGGGCACTGACATAATCCACATCGGCTGCAGTGAGGCCGGCATCTTCCAAGGCTTTGCGAATGGCCCGGGCTGCGCCTGCGCCCCCTTCGGCTGGAGCAGTAATATGATGTGCGTCGGTAGTTTGGCCGTACCCGACGAGTTCGGCATAAATGGTGGCACCGCGAGCCCGCGCATGGTCTAAACTTTCAATAATAAGCATTCCGGCCCCTTCTCCCACAATTAAACCATCTCGGTCCTTGTCAAAAGGCTGTGGCGTTCCATCTGTTTTCTTGGAGGTGGCACCGGCGCGTTCGAAGCCTCCTACGGCAACGGAGGCCAAAATAGATTCACTGCCACCGGCAAGCATGGCGTCCATTTCGCCGCGCTGCACCGTGCGGAAGGCGTGGCCGATGGCATCACAGCCTGCCGCACAGGCTGTGGTGATGGTGGTAGATGGGCCATGAATGCCATAGTCGATAGCGATCATGCCGGCAGAACCGTTGGGCATAATCATAGTAATGGCAAACGGGCTGACGCGTTTGAGTCCTTTTTCCATTAAGACGTGTTCTTGTTCCACCAAGGTTTGGATGCCACCCACACCAGTCCCCAATGTAATGCCAATCTGTTCCCGATTTTCGTCGGTAATTTCCAATCCAGAATGGCTGATGGCTTCACGGGCGGCGACGGTGGCTAATTGCTGGGAGCGATCGCGGCGGCGAGCGTCACGGCGGCCAATAAGGGCATCTGCGTCAAAATCCTTGACTTCACAGATGGTCCCCATTTCATGCTCCCCCTTGGGCAGCACCACAAAATCGCCTGCGCCAGATTTGCCTGCCTTGATGGCGGCCCAGGTGTCGGGAACGTTGTGGCCGAGCGGTGTGACAACTCCCATGCCAGTAATGACGACCCGATGGTTGTGATTGTTTGATCTGTTGTTCATCTTCTTCTCCCAAAAGTTGGTGACTTGCAGAGAAGTAATTGAGTAGCTGGGTAATCGGCACGTCACCGCCTAATTACGTCAATCCCAAATTACTGTCTTCAGCATGGTATTGTTGTCATTGTCCGCTACCCGGATGTCCTTTTGCCTGCCAGCGGGCTTCGTATTTGGCCAGGGCAGCAGTGAGGGCGTGATCCAGGTCTACATTTACGGCCGTTGCCAGTTCACACAAACTGTAAAGCAGGTCGCCTAGCTCATCGGCTAGTGCTGGATTGTCGCTTGGGGCGTGTTTGCCGTAATCGGTCGCTTTAAGCAGCTCTTTGGCAACCTCGCCAAATTCACTGAGTAAATCTAATGCAGTAACACCGGGAGGGTGGGATAAGTTGTGTTTTTGGGCGAAATCGTGGGAAAGTTGTTGCCAGTTTTTCATGGTTTGAGATTGGGGATTGGAGATTCGAGATTAAAGCCAAGCAGTAATCTCCAATCTCCAATCTCTAATTATCCGCCTCGGTAGGGCGATAATCCCCTTCTACCCAAACTGATAGATCTTCGCCAACTTCTTTCTTCCACACGGGAACGATCTCTTTGAGACGGTCAATGCCATAACGCGCCGCTTCAAAGACGCCCTGGTCGCGGTGGGCGCTGGCGCAGGCGACAAAGGTGGTGTTTTCGCCGATGTCCAAACGGCCGATTCGCTGCACAATGGCCACGCCCTTCACCAGGGGCCACTTTTGCCAGATTTCGCGGGCAACTTGAGCCATCTTGAGTTCGGCCATTTCGCTGTACGCTTCGTATTCTAAATAGCTCGTTTCCGGCGGCAGGCCGTCCCGCTGGGTTTGGCCGCGCACCGAGCCGGTAAAGCTGACAATCGCGCCAATTTCTGGCTGCGTGAGGCGGGCGTGGATGCCTTCAATGTCCAGCGGTTCGGTGGTAACAGCGAAGTGGGTCGGGTGGGGTAGGTTATTTTCGCTGCCGCCGCTAACGGGTGTAAAGTGGGCAACTTCATCATTGGCGGAAACGGCCGTATCTGCCCCAGCATACGATTTGTTGACCGACACCAGGGCAATTGGCAGCGATGTTGCCAGATTGGGAAAAGCCACTGCCGTCGCCTCAAGCAAGGTAGCGACCGTTGCGGGTTCTGCCACTGA
>CBDUOF010000499.1:0-3776 GCA_965368765.1 uncultured Anaerolineae bacterium
GGTCACGAAATTACGGGCAAAAAAAAACGGCCGTTCCCCCCAATGTTGCTGGGAAACGGCCGTTTTACTACATTATTTGCGAGCCTCGCTTAATTGATGACGATTTCTTCCTCATCAAAAGCGTTTGCTTTGGCAACCGGAGATTCATCTGTAGGCATCAACATCCACAAAACCAGATAGGCCAAGATACCATGTCCACCGCCCAATGCCATCAGCACAAAAACCAGGCGCACGATAACGGGGTCGATGTTAAAGTAATCGGCAATGCCGCTGCATACGCCACCAACCATTTCATTACTTGTGTTGCGAACCAATCGTTTGTCACTCATTTTTCAATACCTCCACACGTTTGTGTTTATTAATTAAGTTGATTTGCTACTCATTACGCGGAAGGGTTCAAAAGGTTTCAAAATTATAGTTTTTCTTTGGGTGCCGTTTGTTGTTTGCCGCTGCGGCCTGGCCACAGCATCCAAAGGCCTAGGCCAATGAGCAACACCGGCCAATATTGGCCCAGGCCACCCAGCCCGTTAAAAAATGCGCCGAAAATTACAAACATCACCGCACTTATGAGCAGAAGACGACTGCCTTCACGCCAGGACGTAACACGCTGGTGCCCCAGCAGGCCGGCCAGCAGTAGCCCGATGCCCACAAACCCCGGAATGAGCGTCCACACGTAAGACCAGCTGGACCAACTATTGGTGAGATTTTGTACGTATAGAATGCCGCCGATACCGGACACGATGCTGCCCGGAATGGCCAGGGCGGGGGTGCCCATAAATGCGCTAAGAAGCAATAGAACGCCAACCGAGACGACGATTAGGGGCCACTGATTGCCAATATCCAAATTGATGGCCAACCCCGGGAACAATTGGACCACCAAAAATAGAACGCCGACTAAAATCAGGATGGTCCCGACGATAATTGAACTTCGCTTGTGCATGACTTCGTACCTCCACGATTAGACGCGTCCCGGGCTTTGCTGAGCGCCAATGACTCGTCTATTTGATGTCGTTACCGTTTTTGTGGCACAAGTTTTCAGTGCTTTGAAAACGGCCGTTTTCCTTGTTTCTTCCTCTTGTTATCTTATACGAAAAGATCCGCGTATCGTCGCGCTCAGTATACCCGATAGGGTGTTTGTGATAAACTTTCCGCTGCAATTTCAGCGTCACGCAGAGATGCATGATGCTGTTGATATTGTCAATTCAGGAGTAAATGTATGAGGAATCTGTTATTAACCGCACCTTTTCCTTCACACTTAGTGGATAAGATTCGGGCCGTGTCACCAAATCTTGTCATTGAACAGCGCACCCTGCCAAACGGCCGTTGGCCTGACGATTGGGCCACCGAGGCAGAAATCTATTATGCACTTGGGGCGGTCCCGCCGCTGTCGCAAGCCCCAAACTTGCAGTGGATTCAAACACACTATGCCGGCATCGATAGCCTCAAAGAGAGCGAGCTTTGGCATAGTGATTTGCTGATTACCACCGCCAGTGGTGTCCACGCCATCAACATGGCCCAATATGCGCTGACCCAAATCTTGGCCTGGGCACATCGGGTGCCAAACTGGTTCAAGTATAAGCAGTCGCATACCTGGGCTAAAGAATCTCGCTGGGATACATTTGTTCCCCAAGAACTACATGGCAAAACGCTTGGCATATTGGGATACGGCAGCATTGGGCGCGAGTTGGCGCGTTTGGCCAAGCCCTTTGGCCTAAAAATTCTGGTTACCAAGCGTGATGGTCGGCAATTGGCAGACAGTGGCTACACCCCACCAGGTCATGGCGATCCTGAAGGTAACTTGCCGGACCGCATATATCCCAGTGAGGCCACCCGTTCTATGCTGGCAGAATGCGATTTTGTCGTTATTACCTTGCCGCTTACGGCACGGACCCATCATCTGGTCGATGCGGACGTGCTGAAAGCAATGAAACCAACTGCGTATTTGGTAAACGTGGGTCGCGGGGCGATTATTAACGAAGCCGATTTGGTGCGTGGCCTGAAAAAAGGCTGGCTTGCAGGCGCTGGCCTGGATGTTTACGAAGAAGAGCCCTTGCCGGATGATAGCCCGCTTTGGGATATGCCTAATGTGATCATGACCCCCCATATTAGTGGCTTTACGCCGATGTATGATGAAAGAGCAACCGATATATTTGCCGAAAATTTACGTCGCTATTTGGCTGGAGAACCTTTGCTAAACCTCGTTAATCGCATCGAAGGTTACTAGGGCAGCCTGATTAGCCGATATTTGCGTGCATGGCTTCTGGCAAAATCTCAAATGAAATAGAACTAGAACGAGCATCGGCCAGGGCCGATGCTCGTTATTGATTCTGCTCATATCGGCTTGGTTCAACCGCTAAGATTGAACCAAGCTTTTAGTGTTGCGCTGTGCTTAGTTCGGATACTTCAGCCACAGCTCGCCAGCGGGAATGAGTGGCGTGCCCCCGCTTTGGATTGGCGTCCCATCGACACTGAGGGCATCCCAACCATCTCGGTCTGTGCTGCCGCGATAGGCGGCTTTACAGGCCGTTTGGCCACAGTTGCCCAAGGGGAACTGCTCAAACCGTGTGGGAACACAGTCCAAACCAGCCGTGGTACAGCCATCAACGACGTCGCCATATCGATTGGTGAAGCCATGGAACGTGAATGCTCCGTTTTGAACACCATCTTCGTCATATTGACTGCCATCCAACGAGCTGGGCACAGCAATCCAGGCGCGGAACAGGGCTTGGGCCGTGTTGTCGTTGCCGCCCGGATTTGTTTGCGGATTGCAATTGAAGAGCTGCGTTTCTGGGTCAACACACCACAAGTGTGTATCCCGTTCGCTTACAGGAACGCTGGCATTTGCCGGGTTGGTCATGCCGCTGGATTCGCCCTGCAAGATGTGCAAGCCATACCCAACCATGATTCGCTGTGAACAGCCCGGGTCGCTGCCTAGACAGTTAAACACGTTACCTTCTGATTGCCATGAGTCAAGGCTGTTGGCGTTGACACTATTTGGATGGATTCGGTACGGAGCCGCTTCCGGTGGGCCAAATTGGGCAAAGTTGGCAAACTGGGCGTTGTCCGAGGGCAGGGGCTGTAAAATGCCGCGTTCTGGCCAGTTCAAACGGCCGAAATCGAGCCAGCCACCACCACTGCCAAAGCCACAACCAGCAAATTCAGCAGGGAATTGATTGATATTGTCACGAGTAAGCGGGCGGAATTCACCATTAATGGTACGGCCGTACGCATTCGCGCCACCATTAAACTGCATCCTGGCAGCCCCTTCTGGGGTACAGGCAATGCCTTCAGTGTAGACACTGTGGAACCGTGTCAGCGCGCCCAACTCCCCGCCAATTTGATGAGTTTGTACTCGGAAAGAATCAAAGCATTGGCTGCCCAATAGCAGCGATTGGTCGCAGACTTCTAACGCATTGGTGAACTGGTGCCAGGCGTACCCTTGATGCTTGCCGCTGTTTTCCGTGGCCGTGCCAGGGTTATACGATTCAAAATTCTCACTTGAACCGGCATAGGTTTGCCACGGGTAAGAAAGCTCGCCGCCAGCCAGTGAATAATACTCGGTGCCGAAGATGGCGTCGGTGGCGTGCGGGTTTTGTTTATGCTCATGGTCCCAATGGCAACCATATTCATAGTTCCAGATACCATGCCAGGCACGATCGTTGTGCGCCACGCCAATCTCTTCACAGGCGGGTGCTCCCGCGAAAGGTTGAATGTTGCCACCAGGAGGAGGTGAGGTCGGTGCTGGAGGAGGCGTCGTTGGCTGTGGCGGGGGGGTT
>CBDUOF010000500.1:0-3768 GCA_965368765.1 uncultured Anaerolineae bacterium
GTTTCATGGCCTGCTCTTTTCTGTTTTTGGCTATCGTCGGCGGAACCAGAGGAAAGCGAGCAGGAGCGCCAATCCGCCAGCTCCAGCTAACAGCCAGACACCAGAATTGGCATTGTTTTGAGTGGAAACGGCCGTTTCCGGCACGATAGCGCCGCCATCTGCGGGCGCTAATTCAGCAGTGATTGTGGCTGTCGGGACAGCAGCTACCTCCGTTGCCGGTGGTTCCGTGGGAGGGACGGCCGTATTCGTTGTGGTAGGGGTGGCAGAGGGCAGCGGCAGCGGCATCATATTCGTGGCAGTGGGAAAGGGCGTTTCGGTTGGGGCTGGCGTATCGGTTGGAACGGCCGTCCCAACCGGGCTGGGTGTGTTGGCCGCAGAGACGACTGGCGGTGGGGCCGCTGGCAGGTTCTCGCTGCTGACGCCTTCTTCCACCAGAAATAGCGGGGCACCCCCCATATAACATTCCCCGGCGCAGCGCGCCCCGGTGAGCCTGATTTCGTAGCTTCCCCCAGCGGCCGTGATCGGGGTTTCTGTTCCCGTAACGGGATCAACCAGAAGGGCCGTTGCCGCCAGAGCCGGCACGTTCAGGGTCACGCTGCTGCTTGTGCGCGCCCACATAACCCGCGTTACGCCTTGCGGGCGCGTAAAGCTAACAATCGTGTGATTGCCGCCTTGCTCTCGCTGTACCGGGTAGGTGAACCCGGCCAAATATTTGATTGTATTTTGATAGGCGAAAAATGCAGGGCGTTTGCTGAAGTCATACGGCCGTATCAAGCCCCAGGACTCTTCCCCCGGCGCAATATTTATGTCAATTAATTTATAGACGGCAATACGCCCCGCACCGGAATAAAATCCCAAGGCATACGCTTGCACAATGTACCAGGCCTGCTGCTCCAAATCCAGGTTAAACGCCTGCACCGTCACTGGCCATTCTGGGTCAGAGCTGGGACGAGCGTTTGTTTCATTAATCCAAACTGCCTTCAGAGGGATGCCCGCCTGCTGCTGAGCGGCAAAGGCGTTGCCCACAATTTGCGGAATTGTCTCCGGACGGAAGTAGATATGCAGCGAAATCACGTCAAAGAAATAGTTGTTTGCGGCTGCATCTGGATCGGCCGCCACCACTTTCAAAAAGCGACCGAGCCAGGAAGGATCATGCCAGTACGTCATGCCGCCCAGGTGAATTTTGGCGTTGGGGTCTACCTGCTTAATGGCAATGTAGGCCACCTTGAGCAGCTGATAGTAGTCTGCCATCGAGCCGCTGAACTCATGACCATACACATCTGGGGCAATGTCTGGTTCGTTCCAGATAATCCAGTTGTGTACGCCGTGGGCACTATAGTAAGCGGCCACCTTGCGCGCATAATTTGCCCATAAATTACCTGGATCGTCTACCGGGAGATAAAGTCCACGTGGGACGCCAGAGGCAAAACCACCATCGGTGGCCCAGTTGGGCGTATTTTTTAGCAGCCCGGTTACTTGCCGTCCCTGAGCGGTGGCTTCTGCCAACCATTCCTCATGGACGTGTAATGTGTTCCAATCATTGGGGCCAGTGGGCTGAATTTCGTTCCAGTAAAAAAGAATGCGCTCCCAGCCGACGCCTAATTGTGCCGCTTCGCCCGGTGCCCAAAAGGACTCCACAGCGCCAAAGCGGGGGTCGATGGCGGATTGTTGGGCAGGGGCGGCGGATATTGGAGGAACGGCCGTTTGCGGCCAGGCCCACAACGTAATCCCCAGAAACAAAACAAATAATGTAAGCCACGGTTTACTGTTCTTCAAAAGCAAGTTGCTCCCTATGCATGAATTGATTTGCAGATAGGATTATAATACGGTCGTTCCTATCCGGGTATCTATAACGTCAAATGTAGAGGAATCGTATGCGTCGTCTCATTATTCTGATTACCAGCAGCAGCTTGAGCTTACTCATTATTGGGGCACTTTTTGCCGTCTTGCAGCAACCCCCAGTCTCAACCGCTCAGGCCTTGCCAGCCAATCATCCCAATCTGAGCCCCAACGGTGCGGCTCCAGTGCCCACCCTTTCCAC
Source organism: uncultured Anaerolineae bacterium (assembly GCA_965368765.1). Taxonomy (GTDB): domain Bacteria; phylum Chloroflexota; class Anaerolineae; order Promineifilales; family Promineifilaceae; genus Leptofilum. Next base: position 2,042 of record CBDUOF010000500.1, read on the forward strand.
CACCACGATGCTGGACTTTTTCCAGCCCGGCACCCAGCCACACCAGATAACCGACACCATCGATCCACCTGTGAACTGCATTGGCTGCCACGCTAGCTACAGCAGCCAGGTAAACCAGCCAGCCGACTATGAACCATGGACGGGCTGGGCCGGCAGCATGATGGCGCAATCGGGTCGCGATCCGGTTTTTTATGCTGCGCTGGACATTGCCAACGCCAATGCCGCCTTTGCCGGGGAGTTTTGTTTGCGCTGCCATTTGCCCAGAGGGTGGCTGGACGGCCGTTCCAGCACCACTGACGGCTCCGCCATGACCCCGGAAGACCAGGAAGGAGTCCAGTGTGAGGTATGCCACCGTCTGGTCGATCCTATTAGCGATGCCGAAAATCCAGCCCGTGACCTCACCGTTTTGGCCGCCATCACCAGTCCGGTGACCATTCCCGGCAACGCCAACCTCATTGCAGACACGGCCGATTTTCGACGTGGCCCCTTTGACATTGTGGCCGACAATGGCTTCGACCCGCACAAGCTGTACGACAACGCCCAGGACACGCTCGTCTCCCCGTACCATCAGGATTCTGCCTTGTGCGGCACCTGCCACGACATTAGCAACCCGCTCATGACCTGGGACGAAGCCAGCCAGAGCTACCGCCTTAATGATGCCAATCAGCCCTTCACCGATACCACCGCCATGTTCCCGGTGGAGCGCACCTACAGCGAATGGTGGTTGAGCGAGTTCAATACGCCACAGGGTGTGGCCCTGCCTCAGTTTGGCGGCAACAAAAGCAGCGTCTCTACCTGCCAGGACTGCCATATGCGCGATGTCACCGGTGTCGGTGCCGCCTTTTTTGGCACGGCGACAGGCATTCCGGAACGCACCGACCTGCCCATGCATGATCTGACGGGAGCGAACAATTGGGTCCCCCAAATCATTCCGCAGCATCCCGTTTTCAGCGCCACTTTCACCACAGATCCCTACGCCGCAGAGCGATTGGCCGCGCTGAATGCCGGCATTGATCGGGCCACAGCAATGCTGCAAAACGCCGCCGAGTTAGATGTTTCCCTGACCGGCACGCAGCTCATGGTAACAATCACCAACAATAGCGGACACAAGCTGCCAACCGGCTACATCGAAGGGCGGCGAATGTGGCTTCAGGTTGCGGCCTATGACGCAGACGGCGTGCTTATTTATAGCTCTGGGGCCTATGATGCGGCGACCGGCACGCTTACAGAAGATGCCGATTTACAGCTTTACGAGGCCAAGCATGGCATTTCCCCGGAATTGGCGTCGCAGTTGGGCATACCGGCTGGGGAATCGTTTAACTTTATTCTAAACAACGAGATTTTGCACGATAACCGCATTCCGCCACGCGGCTACAGCTTCGCCGCCTTCGCGGCGGCAGGGGCGGCGCCCTACAGCAACGGGGTTGCTGATCCAGGCCGCTATGCCGATGGTCAATATTGGGACACGGTGAGCTACATGCTGCCTGCTGAAACCGAGGTGGTCTTTGTTCGGCTGCTGCATCAGGTGGTGTCGCGCGCCTACGTGGAATTTTTGCGAGATGATAGCCCGTTTGCCGGGGATCCGAACAGCAATGGACAAATTTTGTATGATTTGTGGGCGGGAAACGGCCGTTCCCAACCCACCATCATGCGTGAGAAAGCTGTTGGGTTAGCCACGTTCCTGCCGTTGGTGCGCAAATAGAATGCCCTCAAAGCACACTGGCGTT
>CBDUOF010000501.1:0-3739 GCA_965368765.1 uncultured Anaerolineae bacterium
CTTCCGGCGTGACGCCTACTGCATGGAACAGCGCCACTGCGCCAGACGAGGCGGCTGCCGCACCCAATGCCTTGAGCTGATCTTCTGTCGTTTCTGGTGGCAAACCGACGATGACAGGAATCCGGTTTTGGCTGTTCGCGCCGACAAAGTAACCCAGCACGGGATAAAAGACATCTTCGTGTAGCAAACCTTCCGGGATGCCGTGCAGTTGGAACACAATCTGACCCCGCCGGTTTTCAGTAAGGTGGAGTCCAACGGCTGGGGCACGTCCAGTGAGCGCGGCGCAAATATCGATGAAGTCGCCGTACCGGTTGGTGCGCGCCCCCAGCACTGAGTTGGCGAATACGATGGCGTTGCTCTCCGCCCAGGCAATTTGACTGCCAAACGCGGGGCGGTGCATCGCCTGGTAGGGGGCGCAGGTCCAAATCGGGGCACAACCCATCTGCTGGTAAGCCTGCATTAGCTGGGTGGCGCGCTCGGCCAGTTCGGCCGTCCCCTGGAACTGCTCCGGGTGCATCAGGTCAATTGCACCGACGTTTAGCGTTGTTGGCACGCGCACTTGCGCACTGCCTGCCACCAGCCGCTCGGCAAAGTCCAGCCCGGATTGGCCATGGTACAAACAGCCATCGATGTGAGCCGATTCGATGTCGAGCAGTTCGGTTGCGCCGTAAACGGTGGCCATGGTGCTTAAAATGCGCAGCGCCATTTTGGCAGCATCGCCAAACTCACCGCCGAGCATGGCCTGGTCTTGGGAGGAAAGAGTTAGGGGCATAGGTAATTGGCTGACTTTTTGGAATGCAGAGTTACGCGAAGGCGGCGCAGCGTTTTACAGAGATTTTTGAGTTCCCTCTTTCTCTGCGTAACGCTGCGGTTCTCTGTGCCCCTCTGTGTTCCTGCTTTTTTGTCACAATGAAAGCTTACTTTTTATTAGATTCTGCACGGCCGTTTCAAAGCGCGTGTCGGGATTAAAGTCGAGATGCAGCCGGGTGACAACGGCCGTTCTGGCATTTAGATATGCCTGGAGCAGCGTGGCCAGGTGAACGGCCGTTCCCTGCGTGTCCTGATTAAATTGGGCCTGGAGCAGCGGGGCGCGGGCCGGATCTTCCGGCGGCAGCACCTGCAGCAAGGGCGGCAGGCTAAAGTGCAACAGTTCCAGATAAATGGTGAATGGTTTGTCGGCGTCACCGCGCAGCAGCAGGCGAAAGGCGTCCCAAAGCATAATCCAGAACCGCTCGTCCAGCGCGGTGAGTTCGGTGGCGGTGAGCTGCGGCTGAGGCAGTAGGGCGCGGGCGCAGTCAGCCTGGTATTGTTCAGCCCAACCATCTTGGTCTTTGAGAATGCGAATGTCGCGGTCCCACGGGTTGGGCGTGAGTTCGACCATCAATTCATAGCGGTAGTCAGCTTTGGTGCCGTTGCTGTACAGGGCGATGTGCAAATACGGCCGTACATGGTCCGCATCAAACGATTTGGCCGGGACGTACTGCATGACCGACTGGGCAAATTCCCGCCGCTGCTGCCAGGCGCGGTCACGGGCCAGTTCATCGGTAAAAACCAGAGCCACGTCCATGTCGGAATAGGGATCGTTTTCGCGACGGCCGTAGGACCCCGCTAAAAAACAGACAACCACATCCGCTTCACTCATTACCCGCTGCTGCAACCGCACCAGCACCCGATCCTGTTCAAACATAAATCACTCCTTCCCCTGCGATTATACCGAGAGAAGTCGTGAGCGCGTAATTGTGACAATCTTGTTTTGCAACGGTCATAACAGGTTAATCCAATAATAGGATTTCCCTTAGAACGTGGGGCGCATTCTAGATATTCTTGGTAAGCTCCTAAAGTGATAAATATCGCTAATAGATTTAATGATTCGCCCAAATACATTGGATGGAAGGGGAGCCCGGATGAAAAATTGGTTTGTTAAAGTTGCCGTAGCTATTGCTACTCTGCTGGCTGTGGCCACGGGGGGATTTGTCTGGTGGGGGAACAACCCGCTGGAAGCGATGCCGGAAGCCGGCATGGCTTTGGAAAGTGATGAGACGGTACAGGTCAGCCTCGAGGACTGGATCGTTTTCACCGCCCGACAGAGTCCGCCAGAGGCGGGTGTCATCTTTTACCCGGGTGGCCATGTAGACCCACACGCTTATGCCCCCTTATTGAAGCAGATCGCTGCTGACGGCTATCTGGTTGTTATGCCCCCAATGCCGCTTAATTTGGCCGTCTTTGATATCAATGTTGCGGATGACATTGTGCAGGCAAACCCAAACATCAAAACTTGGGTGATTGGCGGGCACTCTTTGGGAGGGGCCATGGCGGCGAGCTATGTGGCGGGAAACTCTGCTGCGATGGAGGGCCTATTTTTGTGGGCCTCCTATTCTGCTGAGAATACAGATTTGAGCGGCCTCAGCAACCTTGCGGTTTTATCCATTTATGGCACAGAAGATGGTGATGTGGAAGGGATTCGGGCTTCGCGTGAGCGACTTCCCGAAGATGCTATGTGGGTTGAGATTGACGGGGCCAATCATGCCCAGTTTGGCTGGTATGGCGTGCAGTCCGGGGATGGTGTCGCCACGATTTCCCGTGAAGCGCAGCAAGCCATTGTTTTAGAGAATACGTTGCTGTTCTTGCACGCGATTGAAGAGTAGCTGAAGGCGTGCATAAGGCATGTGCCTGCCTGAGGCACATTTGGCAGGTTGTTCTAGACAATGACTTGGCGTGAAGCGCCAAAGGGACAAAGTGTTTGGCGCTTCAGGTTACAATGTGACTTAACCCATAGTTTATTGTCAAAGTATAGGTTGGTAGGTGAGCATTTTGTACCGCCAGCTTGTTTGGACATAATGCAAAAGTATTGTTTGGACATAATGTAAAAGCAGAGGATTTAATATTTATGAAAGCAGCGTTACCCGCAAATGAAACCAGGCGCCTGAAGGCCCTTAAAAATTTCAAAATTCTAGACACACTTCCCGAGCAATGTTTTGACGATATCAGCCACCTCGCCTCCGAAATCTGCGCTACTCCCATTGCCCTGGTAAGCTTTATCGACAGTGACAGACAGTGGTTCAAATCTCGGATTGGGTTTGAGATCACGGAGTCATCACGAGACATCGCGTTTTGCGCCCACACCATTCTTGAGCCAGATGTGCTTGTTGTTCCCGACGCCAGGAAGGATGAGCGTTTTGTGGACAATCCGCTGGTAGCCAACGGCCCCGCGCTGCGGTTTTATGCCGGTGCGCCCTTGGTCACCTCCTCTGGCGAAGCGCTAGGCACGCTTTGCGTCATCGATCGGATAGAGCGCACCCTCACAGAACACCAGGTCAACGCGCTGAGCGCCCTTTCCCGACAGGTGATGGCCCAACTGGAGCTTAGGGTTCACGTCGCTGCCCAAAAGGAACGCGAGGCGACTCTGGAGGCATACCAGCTGAAACTGGAGAAAGCGAACCAGCAGTTGGAAGTTGCTAGCCTGACAGACGATGTGACAGGCTACTACAACACACGGTATTTGCACCAAAAGCTGGACCAACTTTTGGTCGCTGCCCCTGGCGAGGAGCCAAAGCCGGTTTCCCTGGCATTTTTCGACATGGATAAGTTTAAAAGTGTGGTGGATACCAATGGCCATCTTTTGGGTGCTAAAGTTTTGCGTGAAGTGGCCGAAGCCATTGACACTGTCCTTGGCCCGCTCGACCGGATTGTGCGCTACGGTGGGGATGAATTTGTTGTCATTTTACCGGAACAGACGACA
>CBDUOF010000502.1:0-3689 GCA_965368765.1 uncultured Anaerolineae bacterium
GCGGGGATGAGATCCCGGCTGGCCTGTTGTTTCACAATGTAGCCAGATGCGCCGTTGTCACGTGCTTGCTGCACCAACGCGCTGCTGTGGTGCATCGACAGCATAATGATTTGGGTCGCAAGACCCAACGCTTGAATTTCCCCAGCCGCACGGATGCCATCCAGCACAGGCATGGAAACATCCATCACGATGATGTCGGGTTGTGTGCTTTGCGCCATTTCGATAGCTTTCCGACCATTTTCGGCCGTTCCAACTATCTCTATATCTGGCTCGTTTGCCAGCAAGGCGACAATGCTCTTGCGCACTAAGTGATGATCGTCAACAACTAAAATTCGTTTAACAGGCTTTGACATTAACATGTATTATAAAAAGGAAATTGACCTAACACAAGCGCTGTAGGCGTTCAATAAGTTTTTCATCACTGTTAACTTTTGCACAATTCACGATTTTTTTGAATGGGGGAAAACCCTACTGTTTCGCAATATGCTCTTCTGGCAGAGCGTCCTAGGTGAGTGAACCATTGAAAATGGAACAGTTTCTACCTAGCTGTCCAGCAATACCAACCCTTGCTTAATGGCTTCCCGAACCAGTGAGGCCAGATCGTTGACGCCCAGCTTGTTCATGACGTTGGCGCGGTGCTTTTCGACCGTTTTCACACTGATATGCAGCGTTTCAGCAATGGCGTTATTTGTATTGCCTTCTGCCACCAATTGCAATACCTCTCGTTCACGCGGAGTCAGTAGGTCTACGGCGCTTTCTGCGACGGCTTCCGGTGATAACAGGAGCGTCATCACCGAATCCGAGATGGTTGGGCTGAGGAACATTTTTCCCTCGCTAACAGATTGAATCGCTAGCATGAGCTCCGCACTAACGGCGTCCTTTAAAAGGTAGCCTTTCACCCCCCGGCGCAATAGCTGCTGCACCATCGTGGTGTCTGCATGCATCGACAGGATGATGATCTGTGTCGGTAATTTCATTTCTAAAATGCGTTCGGCGGCCTGGGCGCCATCCAAACGGGGCATTGAAAGGTCCATAACCACAACATCTGGCTTATGTTTTTCGGTGAGCTTTACGGCTTCATCACCAGTAGCGGCTTCAGCAATAACCTGTACGGTCCCACTTTGCTCGAGCAATGCGCGGATACCCTGGCGCACCAGATTATGATCTTCAGCAATGATGACACGAATCATAATTCTTTCCTTGTATAAGGAAGGACGGCCGTTAATTGGCTGCCTTTCCCAGGTGTAGACTCAACGGTTAAACGGCCGTCTACCATTTCCAAGCGTTCCATCATGCCAACCAAACCAGCCCCGTTGGCAGGAATAACTTCATCCAGATCCGGTGGAATAAAGCCACGTCCATTATCGTGAATCACGAGCGTGACCTTATCCACATCATGCGTCAACGCCACCCGCACCTCTGTGGCTTCGGCATGCTTGGCCACGTTTGTTAGCCCTTCTTGCACAAAGCGATAGAGTGATAAGCCGGTTAGCGGCTCCAAATCAGGCATTTCAACGCCTTCATAGCGTACGGTAAGCGGCGTATGGGTTTCAAAATCCTGACAAAGTCCTACCAGTGCCGCATGGAGTCCGTACACATCCAACCCTGGCGGGCGCAAATTGTGAGACAGCAAGCGCAAATTACTCATTGTTTTGTCAGTAAGCTCCAAGACGCTTTGCAGGCTCTCTTTAATGTCTACCAACTCGGCGGGCAGCAGCGAATTGATCATTTCCAGGCTAATTTTAAGCGCTGTTAGCGACTGCCCAGACTCATCATGCAGTTCGCGAGCAATGCGTGCTCGCTCTTTTTCTTGGGCCTCAACGACGTGCTTGGCCAGGTGCCGCATGCGTTCTCGCTGTTTTTCTGCCTTCTTACGCGCCCTTGCCTGTGACCTGTACAGCCGTGCGTTTTCAATGGCCATGCCAGCCTGAACGCCCAGAATTGTCAGCAGGCGTTCATCATCGGCCGTAAATGCACCAGGCGTTGCACACTGCACACCAATGGTGCCAATGCGTCGCCGACGGCTCTCGACTGGGGCAACCAGCATCGATCGCGCCTTGATGCTTAAGTGAATGGGCATCCTGCGCCGATCTGTCTGCGCGTCAGCGACGTTGATCACCGTCCCACTCTCCATGACATCGCCGGAGATCCCTTCACCTAATCTAATGACATAGTCCTCTGGACTGACCGCCAAACCGGCGCTGGCAGTCAGCTCCAATCGCTTTGCTTTTGGCTGGAGTAAATGTATGGTTGTCCAGTCTGCTTTTGTCACGATTTTTTGAGCATGATTGACAATCAGCTGCAAGAGCGGATCGAGCTCTAATGTTTCCGTTAATGCGTTGCTGATGGCGGCCATGGCGTCGCTCTCTTCGAGACGGCGTTGCAGTCGGGCATATTGACGCGCATTGCCAATAGCGATTGCAGTCCAGGCGGCAGCAGTTTCCAAAAGACGCAAATCTTCTTTAGTAAAGGCACCTGCATCAGGATGTGCCGCCTCTAATACACCGAATGTTTCGAGCGGCAGGTAGATGGGGGCAATCAGCAACGACTGAGGTTGGAACCCAGTGCGCTCCATGTGATCTGGGTATAAACGCTGTAAGCAATCGTCCTCTTGCAGTAGCAGTGCTCGTTTGTTTCGCCAAACTTCACCCTCGATATCTGAATCCAGGGGCACGCTCAGGCCCCGTGGATCCGGGCCGTCTTCCCGGTCTGCGGCAACGATATTGAGCATCCCTTTAATGTGTAAAAAGAGGAGAACTGTTTTCGCACCCAGCAACGGCCGTATCAGCGTCAATACCTTTTCGTACAGCTCTGCCACATCCAGGGTGCCGGTAACGGCCTGACCCAGCTCCAGCATGGTCGTCAAGTGGCGTACCGTTCGTGCCAGCTGAAGTTCTGACTCTTTCTGTTTTGTCATATCCTGGGCGGTGCCATACAGCTTTATGATGTGGCCCGCCTGGTCATGAATTGGGCGTCCTCGTGCCTGAACCACCCGCTCTTCCCCATCCGGACGAACAATTCTGTGAAAGTAATCGAAGGGACGGCCGTTTTGATACGCTTCGCCCACTTTTTCTTCCACATAAGCCCGATCGTCCGGATGGATAATCGTCAAGAAAGCTTCGTAGGTCGTGGCAAAATTATCTGGCGACAGCCCGAAAATCCGATACAGCTCTGGCGACCACATCACGTGGTCGTTCACAACATCCCACTCCCAATGTCCAATTTGGGCGGTGCGCTGGGCTTCTTCTAGCTGGGCTTCTCTCTCTTTTAGGCGGGTCAGCGTTTGCTGTCGCTGCATGGACAGCCCCAACAAAGCGCTGACATGGTTGATCACCGCGGTCATATCCTGGTTGGGCGCTACCGATCGGGGCGAGAAAAACTCAAGTACGGCCGTTACCTTGCCATCGATCTTCACCGGGAAGGCAAAATAAGCCCGAATGATTTCTTCGGCCTGCGGTATCCACCGCACAAACGCTTCTTGACGAACATCCAAAATATAGGTGGCTTCTCCACTTTCCAGAACGCGGCCCACCAACCCCTTACCGCTCTCAAACTGCGTCCCCTCGCTTAGCTCACGAAACGGCGTCATTGAGAGTTCATCGACCATGTACCATATGTTGCTAGACACCAGGGCATTGGCCCCTTCCGACCAAATGTAAACATGGGCCAGGGGCCATTTCATAAAACGA
>CBDUOF010000503.1:0-3686 GCA_965368765.1 uncultured Anaerolineae bacterium
GAAGGGCATACCGGGCGCATTTGGCGTATCACTCATTGGGATTGCCTTGGGCGCTGGCGCCGTGATTCTGTTGATGACCTTGTTGGGCGTGATCGATAGTGCCATTACATCCCTTATTCCGGTCGGCAGCATGCTCATTGCCAACGCAATGAATACCAATGCCCTGGCGCTGGATCGCTTCCGCGCAGAGGTGGAAGCCCATGTGGGACAAGTAGAAGCGGCACTGGCTTTGGGCGCTGCCCCGCAGGCAACTGTGACGCCTTATGTGCAGGCTGCGGTTCAGGCCAGCCTCATTCCCCGTCTTGATTCGCTCAGTTCGCTAGGCATCGTTTGGATTCCTGGTCTGATGGCTGGCATGATCTTGTCCGGGACAGACCCGGTTTATGCGGCAATTTACCAATTTGTGGTGTTGGCAATGATCTTTGCGTCGGCAGGATTAACGGCCGTGATCAGCACACTGCTCATACGTAAGAAAGCATTTTCCGCAGCAGATCAGCTGATTTTACGCCCGAAGGCAGCTGACGGCACGATATAGTGCAAGAGACGAAAAAGGAGATGAGAGTAATGGAGCAAACTATATTTCAACCATCGGTAGGATTGGCGCTGGGGGGTGGCGGTCTCCGTGGACTTGCCCACATTGGCGTGTTGAAAGTTTTGGAACGGGAAGAGATTCCGGTTTTTGCCATTGCTGGCACCAGCATGGGTGGACTCATTGGTGCGGCTTATGCGGCCGGTTTGTCCGCCGCTGACCTGGAAGCAGAGATGTTGCGCCTGGCCAGGCCAAATGAAATCATCAAGTTGGTCGATTGGATACCGGGGCGAGGCAGCCTGCTTCGCGGCAACAAAATCCACAGTTATTTTGTCGAACTCCTTGGGGGAAATCGGTCCTTTTCCGAGCTAACTACGCCGCTGGCACTCGTAGCGACGGATATGAACAGTGGCCAGGAAGTTGTGCTGCGTAATGGCGCCGTGGCCAATGCCATGCGGGCAACCATGTCTGTACCGGGGGTGTTTGCTCCATTTGTAATAGGCAATTATCGGCTGGCAGATGGCGGCCTGCTGAACAACGTCCCTGCCGACGTGGCCAGGCAGTTAGGCAGCAGCAGCGTCATTGCCGTGGACGTGATGTCTGGCTTTACCGGAAACGAGGCGGAGCCACTGCCCACCAGCCTGAAGCCATCTCTCACCGCTGATCTGTGGCAAACATTGATCATTATGATGTCGGCCATGAGCAGCGCCCGGCTAAAACAAGCTCACCCAGACCGAATCATTCAGCCGAAGATTCCTGATGGCGTCACCCTGTTTCAAGGTTTATCACGCGTGCCAGAAATTATTGCAGCCGGTGAAACGGCCGCTGCGCAAGCCTTGCCCCATTTAAGGCAGCTCCTGAGAGAAACGGCCGTTTAATGACCTAATTGGGGCCACGTGAAACGGCCGTTTCCGGCAAAGCAAAAAAGTCGTGCTCATCATCAAATGTTGAGAAGACCACCAGCCGGTGGTCTTTTTTGTTGAGCCAAAATTCAACACCGTGACGACGACAGGCACGGTTGTAACTGCTATGCTAATCACATTAAAAACATGTAAAGCAAATCACAGAAAGTTCTTTGAAAAACGAAGCACGATTTCTCTGTGATTTACTGAAGTAAAAACCAATTTCCCGCTCATTCTTATTCAGAATTCTTTTTGGTTTTTACATACATAAACAAAAGGAGATTTAGACATGTTACGTTTATTAACCCGCAACTGGTGGCTGGTCGCATTACGCGGCTTGTTCGCCATCTTATTCGGCATCGTGGCTGTACTTTGGCCCGACATTACCGTTCAGGCATTGGTCCTGGTATTTGGTATTTATGCCATCGTGGACGGTGTTCTATCTAGCATTACGGCCGTGGGCAACCGCCACCTCTATCCGCGGTGGGGTCTTGTTTTTCTGAGCGGTCTCTTAAGCGTAGCCGTTGGCATTATGGCCTTCGTGTGGACCGAGATCACGGCATTGGCCCTGCTCTTCCTGGTTGCAGCCTGGGCCATCGTCACAGGCATCTTCGAGATTGCCGCTGCGATTGCGCTGCGGCGTGAGCTGAAGGGTGAAGGGTGGCTGGTGTTAAGTGGGCTGTTATCGGTATTGTTTGGAACGGCCGTTGTCATTTGGCCCGGCGCTGGTGCCTTGGCGCTCATCTGGCTCATCGCCGCGTATGCCATTGTGTTTGGCATTACGCTCATTGGCCTCGGCTTCCGGCTGCGTAAGCTTGATCAAAACATTGAAGATCAATTCCGCTATGCCGGATAAGAATCCCGGCAAACACTCTAACGGAGAAAGCGTATTCAAATGCAGCGCGGCGACTGCCAGCGGCATGAGAAACGCTTTCTCCTTTTTTTGTTTTTATCCGCCCCGCAAGGCCCTGACCATCAGCCAAACAGTGCTTGATTTTGCGCTCTGCTAAATTCCGGCGCATTTATTGCAGCAAACAGGCAGTGCGTCGGTCGGGGCTACGTGCGTTTAGCCAAGCGGCTGTAAAGCGATCCGCTGGTCAAACTGATTCTGTTCCACCAGCCCCGTGCGATGGGTCAGCAACAGGAGGGTGCGATTTTCACCAGCCTGAGACACCGCCTGCCACACCTGAACGGCCGTAATCGGGTCCAAATTCGCCGTAATCTCATCCAGCAGCCAAATGGGCGCATCCTTCAGCAGCATGCGTGCCAGGGCAATCCGCTGACGCTCGCCGCCGCTCAGCAAAGCCCCTCCTTCCCCCACAAATGTGTCGTAGCCCTTCGGCAGCGTCAAGATAAAGTTATGAATTTGGGCCGCCTGCGCCGCCGCCATGACCGCTTCATCCCCGGCCGACTTGCGCCCTATGCGAATATTTTCCCGAATGGTGGTGTTAAACAAATGGGTACGCTGGGTCATCACCCCAAACAGCTGCCGCACATCGTCATGCGCCAGCGCGGGCAAAGGGACGCCGCCAACCAGAATGTGCCCCGCTTCATACTCTGCAAAACGCAGCAGCAGATTAATGAGCGACGATTTGCCCACACCGCTTTCCCCCGTCAGCAGCACCTTCGTGCCAAACGGGATGTCGAGTGAAAAATCACTAAAAATCGGCCGTTCGTTTGGCGCATACCGAAATGTCACCCCGTCTAGGGCGAGGTCCGGGGAGTCGCTGCTCAGGGCAATCGGCTGAGCGGGTTCCAAAATTATCGGCGCGCGGTCGATCACCTCGAAGACGCGTTCGGCGGCGGTTAGCTCTTTGCCCAGATTTTGCCCCGCCAGCGCCAGTGGCGTGATGGCTTCAAAGGCAGCGATGGTGCCCAAGGTCAATGTGGCCAACACGACGCCATCGACCCGCCCAATAGCCGCCCACAGCACGCAAACGGCCGTTACCTGAACCATCAGCACCGACAAGCCCGTTTGCACCCCATCCAGCCGCCCCAGCTGCCGCTCCCAGTTGGCCAGACGGCCGTTCATCTCCGTCATCACCCGCTGCAGCGTGGCGCCATAGCCAAAGGCCATGCTGTCTGGCAACCCCTGGATCGACGCCACCAGATGGGAATTCAGCGCGGTGCGGTTCAGGATCACCTCGCGGCCAGCTCGTTCACCGCTCCAGTACGCCAGCAGTGGCAGCACTATCCCCGTCACCCCCATCAACGTCACCAAAACCAACGCCGCCCGCTTGTCAAAAAAGCTGAAC
>CBDUOF010000504.1:0-3678 GCA_965368765.1 uncultured Anaerolineae bacterium
TCGCTGCCATCAGCAGCCACGATAATAAATGGTGCGTAGGCGTAAAGCAGGTAGCCAGAATCATCGAGCCACAGCGGGGCATCGCCAATCCAGCCGCTGTTTTGGTAAACACCACTGGCAACTGCCGGATTGCCAGAGTCGCCAGCGGCGCTGGTGACAAATAGTTCATTGTCCCGCAAGTAAGCAATCTGACTGCCGTCTGGCGACCAGGAGAAATATGGATCCACATCCTCAACTAATGGAATGTTGTTGTCTAGCCCCAGCTTGACGACCAGATCAAAGCCCCGCCCGTTGTGCCAGGCGATTGCTACATTTGGCTGGCCAGAAATATCGTTCACGGGTGAGATTGCCGCCCGTCCGATATTGCCCTCGGCCCATACCTGATCTGTTCCGGTGCCAAAGTTGTAAATGTGCAGGCCAGTAACGGATTGCTGGTTAGCGGTAGCGCCCCAAAATTTACTGCCGTAGGCCAGCCAACCACTCTCAGGCTCATAGTCGAAAAAGATTTCTACATCCACCGGCAGGGTGCGGTAGATTAACTCTGAATCTTCTTGCACAAGCACTGGTTGCCCAAAATTACCGGTGGCGTAGGGCAACCAAACCAGTGAAGGCACCGCTGGTGGCGGCACTGTGGTGGAAGTTGGTGTGGGTACGGCCGTGGGCATCGATGTTGCCGTCGGCGGCAAAGGCGTAGGCAGTGGTGTGCCTGTTGGCTCGGCCGTATCAGTTGGCACACTTTCTGCCTCGGCAACGGCTTCATCCGTGGCAGGCTCGGCCGTAACGGCCGTTTCCGCCTCAGAAGATTCAGTCGCCTGGCAGCTTACCAAAAGCACAGCAGCTAAAGCCAACCAGATCCATAATAATTTTTTCATAACCATCCTCTACTTCTTCTTAAAACGAGTCGTCACAAGACGACTTCATAACAGGTGCCCCGGAATTAGCTGCTGTTGGCGGCAAACTCAAACAAGCAGATTCAAAAACTCTTCTTTTTTTAGCGAGCCAAAATAGGGTGTCAAATCTACATCTGCCAAAGCCTCAGCCAAGGTAGTGGTCTCGTAGCGCAAGCCTATCAGCTGCTTTTCTAGCTCGGCCACTTCCAACTGTCCGCTAAAATCACCATAAATCTTTATAGCTTGTATATGCCCTTTCTCTACCTCAATGCGCACGTCAAGCTTGCCCACGGGCAGCTTTTCGGTTTTTTGGATATTGAAGCCGGGAGAACGGCCGTAATTCCAATCCCAAGTCATGTAGCGCTGCGTCGCAATCTCCCGAATTTGCTCCCAATCTGCGGCAGTTAAGGCGTAGGTGGGAATCTCATCCTGCCCAAAAATACCAGTGAGCAGCGCTTGCCGCAGTTGGGCAATACTTAACTCCTCGGACAAATGCTCCCGAACATTGGTCACAAATGACCGGATCGACTGAACCGCCTTGGATTCAATTTTCGTCTGGCGCGGATTGATAGCGCGCAGCATGTTTTCTAAATTGGTGTTGAACAAAATTGTGCCGTGGCTGAACATCCGGCGCTGCGAAGCGTATTGGGCATTGCCAGAAATCTTTTTCCCATCGACAAAAATATCGCTCTTGCCCTGCAGGACGGCCGTTACGCCCAACCGATTCAGCACCTCTATCACTGGCTGGGTAAACTTCTCAAAATTGTGCAAATCCCGCTTACCATTCGTGATAAAGCTAAAATTAAGGTTGCCCAAATCATGGTAAACAGCACCGCCGCCCGAAAGACGCCGCACCACATGAATATTGTTTTCTCGCACAAATGTCGGATCTATTTCTTCAATGCTGTTCTGGTTCCGCCCAATGATGACGGAAGGTGCATTAATGTAAAACAACAACAGCGGCTCCTCGCTGGACACATTGCGCAAGAGGTGCTCTTCGATGGCCAAATTGAGCCGAGGATCCGTTATTTCTGCATTATCAACAAATTGCATAAGTCGTCTTTCCCAATTCTCTAAATAATTGCCTCATTTTAACCAGTCGCGCCTTATCCCGCTATGAAAATTGATTCATCGGTCCCAGTTGGGATGTATTCCCTATTGTTGCACCCGAATGGGATTATGTAAGATTGCGGCGCGTGAGGGGCCAAATTAGACTAGAGAAATGTTAAGAGAATCGTATGGCGAAATTATTAATTGTAGATGACGATCCATTTATTACGGAATCATTGAAAGCCGGGCTTGGCACCCGCGGGCATCAGGTATTTGCAGGGCACAACGGAAAAGAAGGGGTAGACCTGGTTAGCCAATTAACCCCCGATCTTGTCATTATCGATATGACCATGCCCATTATGGATGGGCTGGAAGCCACAGAGCAGATTCGTCAACGTTCGGACGTGCCAATTATTATGCTAACCGCCGAAACTGATGAAGAAGATGTTGTAGCCGCGCTGGAACTTGGCGTTGATGCCTATTTAGGCAAACCCTTTCGCCTGAACGAACTCGCTGCCAGGATACAGGCGCTGATCCGACGGCGTGACTGGGATGCTGTGAAGACGAGGCAGGAAGTCGCCCAGCTAAAACAGACGTTAATGAGTACGATGACCCACGAACTCCGTACCCCCATCGCCACCATTTTGCATACGCTGGAAATCGCTTTGCGGTCGGCTTATCAGGATGATTTTCAATCGCAGCTGCGCTTTTTAGAACAGGTCCATCTCAATACCCACATGCTGAATCGGCTGGTGGAAGATTTGCTCATTTTGGCACAGATTGATGAAGAGTTGGCTATCATGAGACGGCCGTTTCCCCTTAGGAATGAAATTGATCGCGTCGTCGACCAACAGCACGGCTACTTAACTGAAAAAAATCTAAAGATTTCAAATCAGATTGACCCGTCGCTGGAAGTAAATGGGGACACGAGCAAGCTGCGCCTTCTCTTTTACCATCTATTGCACAACGCACAAAAGTTTAGTGAAGCAGGAAATTCCATCCGCATTTGGGCCAAGACGAATGAAAATGGGGACGTACAGCTTGTGGTGGCGGATCAGGGCATTGGCATCGATCCAGGCTATCTTAACAGGATATTTGATCGGTTCTACCAGATTGACCAGGGGGATAATCGCAGCTATGGCGGGCTAGGCATTGGCCTGACCATTGCCAAGGCAATCGCCGAAGCACACAATGGCAGCATTTGCGTAAGCAGCGAGCTAGGGGCTGGCAGCCAGTTTATCTTAACCCTTCCGGCCGCAGAAGCAGATTGGTAGCTGCCGCTACCCGTTTCCATCCGAAGGGGCAGTGAAAACGGCCGTTGGTGTCATTTCCGGGGCCGGCGTATTCGTGGACGTCACGTCTGGCGTCGGCGTCGGTGTTTTATACGGCTCCGTAATCAATTCTACAAGCGTCAGTTCCCCCGCAACAACCTGCACCGACTGCCTATATTCGACACCTTGCAGCTTCACATACAGCGTGTATTCACCCGGTCGCAAATCGGCAAAGACAAAGTTTTCTGCCAACGCTTCATCCGGGTTGATCAGGTCTTGTGGATCACCCTGATAGCTAAACGAATTAATAAATTCTGGCTCATCTTCACTGGCATCGATGAGTGTCACCACCACGCCCTGCCAGGGGCGACCCTGCGGATCAACCAGTCGCCCTGCCACCACACCGCGCGTCGGGCCAGGATTTATCCACAACATTGGATTTCGAGTAGAACCAAACTCAGTGCTGC